>DATGLK010000010.1 GCA_035294265.1 Candidatus Binataceae bacterium | reverse complement strand
GCAAGCCGGCTTCCAATTGCTCACCCATTCGCTCCAATCGCTCATAAGCGCCGGGTTGCTTGAGCAGCGCGAGGGTTTCCAAACCGGCTCTTACCGATAGCAGGCTGCCCGATAGCGTGCCGGCCTGGTACACCGGCCCCTCGGGCGCCAGCAAATCCATGATTTCGGCCGGGCCGGCGACGGCGCCAATGGGATTTCCTCCGCCGATGATCTTGCCCAGCATGATAAGGTCCGGAGCGCCGCCGTAAAGCTCGTGACAAGTACCCAGGCGTAGGCGAAAGCCGGTGATGACTTCGTCACAGATCAGCAAAGCGCCGTGGCGGTGAGCCAAGTCGCTCAAGCCGGCCAGAAAACCGGGCTGAGGCGCCACCACCCCCATGTTGGCGGCCACCGGCTCGACAATGATCGCCGCCACTTCGCCACCATGCCGCTCCAAGAGACGCTGAACCGAAGAAAGATCGTTGTAGGTGGCGATCGAAGTCAACGCAGCCAGTTCCACGGGAACGCCGCGGCTGTCGGGCACGCTCAAGGTCATCGGGCCCGACCCCGCGCGCGCCAGCAGCGCGTCGCTATGGCCATGGTAGCAACCGTCGAACTTGATGATCCGCGCCCGGCCGGTGGCCGCGCGGGCCAGCCGCAACGCGGTCATGCCAGCTTCGGTCCCGGAGCTGACCAGGCGCAGCTTGCCAGCCGCCGGCACCAGCGCGCAGATCTCCTCAGCGAGCAGGACCTCGGCCAGAGTCGAGGCGCCGAAGCTTAACCCGCGCGCGGCCTGTTGCGCGATCGCACCAACGACACGCGGGTGGGCATGCCCGACGATTGTCGGCCCGAAAGCGCCGACGTAATCGATTAGGCGGTTACCGTCCTCGTCCCACACGTAGGCACCGGCGCCCTGGGTGATAAACCTAGGAGTCGCATCGACCGCTTTGAAGGCGCGCACGGGCGAATTCACCCCGCCGGGCAAATGGCGGCGCGCGCGCGCGAAGAGGGCTTGCGAGAGAGCCTGTTTCATGGTGTTCAAAAAGCCAGTCCAGACCGCGGCGATCTCACGATGAAGCATCCAAAGTGCCTGGCGCCCAAGCTGTTTTTCATTTTCGCTTTAGAGCGCCCGGCCGCCAGGATACTGGTCCATCGCGTTCGTGCTCTTTTTTTACACTAATCCCGCGCACTTTCCAAAAATCTTAGCTGATGCGCTTGCGCAGCCCTTGCAAACGGCCTATCAATTCAGCTTCGCCGCTGAAGCCCATGCGGTTTTTGGCTGCAGCGTATCGATGGATGCGCCGTGGTTTCCAACACTTTGGACTGTCACTAGCACGGCTTGCCTGACGCGCAAGTCAAAGCGGGAGCGCGGCTCCCCGGGCAGGTTTGCACGATCGACATCTTGTGCAGAATCAAAATGTGGTCCGGACAATGACAAAATCAGGTTATGCACAGTTGTGGATAACTCTGTGCGTAAGTTGCCGCGCCCACCTGGTTTGTGGCGGGCTTGAAAATGGCCGGAGGAACTGATGGACGGCATGTGGCAACGGGTCAGCGAGCGCTTGCGCGAGCGCTTGGGTGCGGTGGTATTCGAGACCTGGATCGACCCGCTGGTATACATGGGAATTCAGGACAGCACCTTGCAATTGCAGGCCCCCAACAAATTTTTTCGCGATTGGGTCTGCGACCGCCATCTGGAGGAAATTCTCCGTACCCTCAACGCCGAAAGCGATCGCGCACTTAAAGTAAGCGTGGTGGTGAGCCAAAATGGCCAGCCGCCACCGGTCCGCAGCACATCTCACGCCGTGCTCAACGCTCCCGCGCCGGCCCCGGTGATGGCCAATCGCCGTTCTCAGTTGAATCCGCGCCTTACTTTCGCCGAATTTGTGGTCGGCTCTAGCAACCAGTTTGCTCACGCCGCGGCTCAGGCCGTGGTTCTCCAACCGGGCGAAAAATATAATCCACTCTTCATCTACGGTGGTGTCGGCCTGGGCAAAACCCACCTGGCCACCGCAGTGGGCCACAGCTTGCAAAGCGAAGGGCGGCGGCGGGTCTTGTTTTTGCCCGCCGAAATCTTCATGAACGAGTTGATCAGCTCGTTGCGCCGCGATCGGATGAGCGAATTCAAGGACAAGATGCGGCGAGTGGACGCTCTGATCCTGGACGACGTCCAGTTTTTGGCCGGCCGCGAGCGCACCCAGGAGGAATTTTTTCACACCTTCAATTCACTGCACGCCGAGCGGCATCAGATCGTCCTCACTTCGGACAAGGCGCCCAAGGATATCGCTGGCTTGGAAGAGCGCTTGCGCAACCGCTTTGAGTCCGGCCTAATTGCCGACATCGCACCGCCCGACCTGGAAACGCGGGTCGCCATCCTGCAGAAAAAAGCCGCTCAGGAAAACCTCCATCTGTTGCCCGAGGTGGCGCTCTACGTCGCCCAGAATGTCTCCTCCAACGTGCGCGAGCTCGAAGGCTGCCTGACTCGTCTGGCCGCCTTTGCCTCGCTCAACAAATGCGCCCTCAGTGTGGAATTCGCGCGCCAGGCGCTGCGCGATTTAATCCGCGATCAGGAAACCAAACTGGACATCGATCTGATTCAGCAGCGAGTCTCGGAATTCTTCCATATCCGCCTGACTGACCTGAAATCCAAGAAACGCACCCAACACATCGCCTTCTGCCGCCAGGTCGCGATGTATTTATGCCGCAAGTTGACCGATAGCTCCTTTCCTACCATCGGCGAACGCTTCGGACGTGACCACTCCACCGTTATTCACGCCTATAACTTGATCGCACGCCGAGTCACCAATGATTCGGGTTTTCGCCATTCGATCGAGAAAATCGAACGCGACCTCAAGAGCGTACGTTCCGACGCAGCCTGATTGTGGACACGGCTGTGGGTAAAATCGGTACGGCTGTGGACGACCGCTTGGATTCACCCGGGTGCCAAGCTTTACGCTTGACTGCCGCGATAGTGCGGTCGTCTCCTACACAGCATGGCGACAGCTACTTGGCGCCGATGGGCAAGGGTTATCGGCCGTTATCCACAAATCAACAAGCGCTACTGGTCTTACTGAATTTATTTTAAGATCAAGATCTAAGAAGAAATAGATATGGAACTGAGCATCGAGCGAAGCGTTCTCCTGAGCGGTCTGGGCTTGGCCCAGGGAATTGTCGAGCGGCGCAATACCGTCCCCATCTTGAGCAATGTTCTGCTCGAAGGGAAAGCCGCGCTGTTGTCTCTAATGGCAACCGACCTGGAAGTTGGATTGCGCTCCCAACTCGCGTGTAAAAACCTCAAGCCGGGAGTTATCACCCTCAACGCGCGCAAGCTGTTCGAGATCGTGCGCGAGACCGAGGCCAACGAGATCGCAATCAAATCATTGGAGGGCGATTGGGTCGAAATCAAATGCGGCCGTGCCCGCTTCAAAATGATGAGTCTGGATCCCCGCAGTTTTCCCGCGATGCCCAGCGTGGCAGAACAACCCAACCGGGGAGCAGGCTCGACCGCGACTTTGAAAATCGCGGCCAGCGCGCTGTCGGCGATGATCGATCAGACCATCTTTGCAGTCAGTCCCGACGAGACCCGCTACAACCTGAGCGGGGTTTTTATCGAAGGCAAGGAAGGAGAAGTTAGAATGGTGGCCACCGACGGCCATCGTCTGGCGTTGGTGGATCGTCCCTGCGTGGGATTCAGCTTGACCAAGGGCGCGATTTTGCCCCGCAAGGGACTGGGCGAACTCAGACGTCTGCTCGACCAAGCGGGCGATGCTGAAGTCAGCCTAACCTTGGAGAGTCAGCTTGCTTGGCTGCGCCACGAGCAGACCGAGGTCTCGATGCGCCTGGTGGAAGGCGAGTTTCCCGATTACCGGGGGGTGATTCCCAGCTCTTCCAAATACCTGGTACGGGTTGCGCGCGAAGCTTTTCTGGCCGCTATCAAGCGTGCCGCCATCTTCTCCAGCGAGCGGTACCACGGCATCCGCATAGCGCTCAGCCGCGGCATGCTTACGGTTTCCTCGACCAGCCCCGAACTGGGCGAAGCCAGCGAGACCATCGACGTGGATTTCAGCGGCGACGAGTTCAGCGTCGGCTTCAACGCCTCCTACCTGATGCAGGCGCTGGGCGTAATCCCGCCCGCCGACGAATTGGAACTAGCGGTCAGTGACGAAGTCTCGCCCGGGGTGTTGAGTCCTGCCGATGATGCCAGCTTTCGCTACGTTGTCATGCCGATGCGACTGTAGACGCGGACTGCTCGCGAATCTGACCATCACTCCGTTCCTAACGTGTAGTTGACGAAATTTGTCCCAACAGCGTTCATAGCTTACCCTGGGAAAAGTGAAAGCCGGAATTATTGGTGCTCGCGGCAGTGGCAAATCGACCGTGTTCCATGCCCTGACCGGGCTGGAGCCGCAAAGCGGCGCAGGACCGAAAAATCGGGCCAGGCCGGGGCAGATAAAGGTTCCCGACCCCAGGCTGGACGAGCTGGAGCGGATCTACCGCGCCCCCAAGAAAGTCTCGGTCGAACTGACCGTGATCGACTTCGCACCGGGCATCAAGGAAGAAAAACCCGGGGCTGCGCTGGATTCCACATTGATTCCCCTGATGCGCGATCTCGACGCGATCCTGTTTGTAATTCCTCGCTTCAGTGGCAGCGCGGTCAGTCTTCTAACCGCTCTGGAGGCGTTGGAAAGCGAACTGATATTTGCCGATCTGGAACAGGTGGAACGACGTTTGGAGCGGCTGCGCAAGGAACGCGTGGTTGACGAGATCGAGCGCGCCGCGCTGCAGTTGGCCCTAACTCAGTTGGAACAAGGTCGACCCCTGCGCTGCCTGCAATTGCAGCCCCAGGAAGAGCGCGTTCTATCGCATTTTTGTTTCCTGTCCCAAAAGCCCGCTCTGGTTGCCCTCAATGAGGACCCGGAGGTTAGCGTCACCGGCCTGGCGCCTGCCGAAGTCGAGCTGTTTGCCAGCCATGGCTTGGAGGCACTGCCGATAGCGGCTGCTTTTGAGGCGGAACTATGGGAGTTGGCTGAAGACGCCAGAGGCGAATTATTGCGCGAGGCGGGCTTGTCGGCGCCCGCCCGCGATCGCCTGATCGCCGCGCTGTTCGCGCGCCTGGGACTGATCACCTTCTACACCGCGGGCCCTCCCGAAGCCCACGCCTGGTCGCTGCGCGCCGGCTCCAGTGCGCTGGAGGCGGCAGGTAGAATCCATAGCGACATCGCGCGTGGATTCATCCGCGCTGAGGTAATCGGTTATGCCGATTTTATCGCTCACGGTTCGGAAGCTGGGGCGCGCGCGGCTGGCAAGTTGCGCCTGGAGGGCAAGGAATACGTGATGCAGGACGGCGATATAATTCATATCCGCTTTAAGATTTAATTGCATCCTTATTTGTGACTCGACCAGTGCGCGGGCGCCAACAGGGCGCTGAAGGCGCTCGCGTTACTTGCGGGCGGCCCGGCTGGCTGCGACAATGAGCCTTCCACAGTTATGCAAAATTCCAATTTCTCCCTGACAGCTCTCCACTGATGCGCCGCCTTGAGACGCTGCTCGTTGTCCTCGGCTTCGCCTTCTACATCTGGCTGCTCAAGTGCCTAGGACTTCACACCGTCGCCCAATACGTGCGCGTGGTAGGTCTGGGATTGCTTCTGACCATTGCGCTGGAAGCGCTTGCGCGCATTGCCAATACCCTGGGTTGGCGCATCGCTGTCACCCAATGTCCGGCGGAGCTGGACTTTGCCCATCTGTTCGCCGCCCGTATCGCGGGCGAGGCGATCGACTACACTACTCCCTCTGCCCAACTGGGCGGGCAATTCGTGATGGCCTTGATGGTTCGTCGCCGCCTGGCCTTGGCCGCGGGTTTGGCCAGCGTGGTAGTAGCCGCGCTCGCCGAGGCGGTGGGTCAGATCGGATTTGTGCTGGGCGCTCTTATGCTATCGGCGCGGCTTGCCGCCACCGTCCACAAGTTGTTCTGGCCGTTGGTGGGCGGTTTGAGTCTGACCGTGACATTGGCGGTAGGTTTCTACCTGATCCAGGTCAACAGGCCTTTCTCCCGTCTTTGGAAGGTGGCTGCCAAACTGGACTTGGCTGCCATCGCCACCGACGCGATCGCCCGCTCCTCGGAGGTTGCCGATCGCTTGCTGGCGGAGTTTTACCAGCGACATAAGCCGCGGCTGTTGGCCTCGTGCCTGTGTTATCTGGCAGCCTGGAGCCTGGGTCCGCTGGAAATCTACCTATTGCTGGGTTTTCTCCATCAGCCTCGCACCCTAGAGGTGGTTCTCCTGACGGAGGCTTTGGGTATTTTGATCGAGCGGGCGACGTTTATGATTCCGGCCAAGCTGGTCAGCCAGGAGGGAGGTAAGGCCCTGATTTTAGGGCTGCTGGGTTATCCCCCAAGCATTGGCTTTGCAGTTGGGCTGCTGCGCCGGATAAAAGAGTTGTTCTGGGTCCTGGCGGGGTTGACCATCTTTGGCCTTTACCGATGGGGCGAGCGGCAGGCACCGGCCGAGCTGGGGGAAATCGCCGCGCGGGCGCCCTTGGCCGAGTCAGCCGAGTAAACTTCGATCTCAAGGAGCACTCAATGAAGCGCTTGCTTTTACTGATCACTGCCATTTTGACGTTGGGGTGGGTCACTCTAAGCTGGGCCGGAGTGGTTATCACCCAGCAGACGGTCACCGACGCCATCAATGGCCATCACACCAGCCAACGTACCTTGATGATTCAGGGCAAGATGCAAAAGACCGTGATGAATCGTCAAGTCATCCTGATCAATCTCACCAACAACACCATGACCTTGCTTGACCCCGACCATAAGACCTATCTGCAGATGCCGTTTCCGCCCAAGCGCATGGCGGCCGCGATGCAAAGTGTCAACGGTATGGCGCCCAATCTTAAGAAGACCGGCGTGAGCAAAACCATCGCGGGCTACCGCTGTTATGAATACAAGGGCGCTGGCTCTTCGGCGATGGGCGAGTACACGGTAAGCGGCTGTTTTGCTCCCAAGGCTCCTGGCGCCAGCGAGTACGACGCCTTCAGCCGCGCGCTCTCGCGCCGGCTCAGGGCAAGCTCGGTGGCCACCATGTCGCATCCCGACGGCATTCCACTGACCATGGTCACCACGACCAAGATTACCAACTTCTCGATGCTGGGGCTCAATCCTCAGCAGGCGCAAGCGATGGCGCAGCAAATGGCGGGTCGTCCGCCGGCCAAGAGCACCATGATCACCACCGCTATCGACATGCGTGATTTGCCCGCCAGCACTTTCGAGATTCCCAGCGACTACACCAAGACCAGCATGCCGCCGATGAGCGGTTCGAGGATGGGCGGACCGCTGATGATGGCGCCGCCGCGGGGACCCGCCGCCGCTCCCACGCCCTATCGCGGCGAGTAGAGAGTCGGCGCCCGGCGCCGCTCTTCTCCAAGTTGACTCGCAAAGGCCCCGCGATTCCGTCCGCGGGGCCTTCCTCTGTGCGCGGCTCAACGATCCCGCTCCGCGGTTGTAAAGCCGGCAAAGCATGCCTTATTCTTGCCCGATGGCGGATCGGGCCAAAAATCCAGGGCTGGAACTGCTCGAAAGAAAGGTCGATGAGCTTGGACTTCGGCGCGAGGCCGAAGATGAATTGGCTCAGATTCTCATCGAGCAAAAGATCGCCAGATTGCGCAAGCGTCGCGGCTCACCCAGGCGGCGCTCGCCCAGCGGTCGGGCGTAAGCCAGCCAATGATCGCCCAGATCGAATCCAGGGAGCTGAACAATCTGACGCTGAAGACGCTGGCAAGAACGGCGCGCGCGCTCGGAGCCAGTCTCAAGATGGATTGGAACGTGCCATGTCGCCCATAATCGCCGATATTTGCGCAAGCGGCGAGATCGATCGCCCGAGCAGGACGCTACGGCCGACTACCGAAGGCGCATGGACCAGCCGGGCCTCTACGCGGCGCCACGGCGCCGCGGCGCTCGAATCGGGCGGATGAGCACCTCGGCTGGAATGCCGAAGCGCTCGTTGAGCCGCCGAATCATCTCAAGCGAAAGACCTCGCATGCGGTGCATCACTTCATAAACGCGACTGCGACCGCCGACCACGCCCACGAGCGCCCGATGATCCAGCCCCTGCTGCTCAAGCCGGAACTTGATCGCCTCGATCGGATCGGGTGCGTCCATCGAGAAATGCTTATCTTCGTAAGCCTCGACCAGCGTCGTCAGCACATCGAGGCGATCTCCTTCCGGAGTTCCTTCTTTGGCGCCCCATAGGCGTTGGATCTCACGAAGCGCTGCCTCGTGGTCAGCTTCATTCCGAATCGTCTTAATCTCCATACCGAAACGTCCTCGCGTCAATCCCGTCGTAGTCCCGGTGCGTCCTGACCCACTTGATGAACACGATCTGACGCGCGTAGTCGATTGCCGTCACCAACCGGTAATCGTTCCCCTTGATGTTGAACACCGCGCGGTCGGAGACGATGCTCGCAGTCGCATAGCTCTGCCTCACCTCGGCTGAGTTTCGCCATCCTGCTCGCCGGACTTCGTGAAACCAGGCGTCCAAGACCGCCTTGACCGCCCGCTCAGCCCTATCGCGGCGAGTAGCGCATCGGCTCCCGCCGCCGGGTGGTTGTCTTAATATACTTGACCGGACAGGCGTGCTAGATTGCCGGGTAACGTGACAGGCACATGCGGTTAACCGATGCGGTTACCAGATTTTTAGCCACTCCTCGGTGACGTCGACTATGAGCCTTTTGTCTTGCTCGTGCTGTCTTTGGTCGTGCGCAAACACGATCAGATTGTGACATCTAGTTATCCGTTCTCGGCCACGCGGCTCGGAACATTCAAAGGCGATCATTCCAGCATATCGAAAGCGAAGATTATTATTGTGAGGTCTTCGGGAAATTAGGCTACGAAAGTGCCGCCGGTTCCAGGTTACGCATATCAGCCGATGATGATCCGCAAACTGTACGACAACAGGATCGGGACTCTTTGGCGCTAATTCCTCGACGACGTAGAGGACTTCGTGTTTTTGTGCAGAAAGGAACTCGCTAACGTCCTTCGGCACACACTCGTCGATCAAAAGGCGCATCGGCAAGGGTGTGGAGGCGTGAACTCAGCCTGTTGCCTTCTTCTTGACCCTTAAGTTTTCCCACTGAATGGCGGCTTCAACGTCCTTTATTGTCAAGCGCGGAAACTGCTCTATAATTTTAGCTTTGCTATATCCCGCCTTGTGATACTCCCAAACTGCGGATGTCGGTATCCGCGTTCCGGCAATGACATGAGCATTTCTCATTATAAACCGGGATTGGTCGATCTTGCCGATGGACCTAGTTCTCCGGCCCATTCGCGCCAAGTTATTTTCGATCTGACGCGCAATCGCACGCACTTTAAATAGTGGCCGTTGGCCCATTGGCTTCATCGCAACGGTATCTTTGGTCTCGGGATCGACAAAATAGATTCCATGATCTTCGCCCACGTAAAACGCCACGCTAGACCAGTCTGCGCCGTCCGTATCTTTGAGCTTCCGCTCAATCAGGCGAAGGCTGTCCAATCCAACCCCATATTTGTTGCGTAGAATGCTGATGGTGCGCAGTCCTACGACATCGCGAAATGAATAGAAGTACCTGAATGCACCGGCCCCTTCGGACGTTTGAGGCTGAAAGACCCCAGTCCGCCTCCAATAGCGGAGTTGGCTACCAGAGATTTTAGCTAGCTGGCAAACCTGATCCGCGCTGAAGAACCCGAACTTCATATGCTGGGAGAATATGTCAACAGCAGCTACAAACCCAAACGGGCAGCACGCCAACAGAAAAAACCCGGAGAAAACCGACGGTTTTCTTACGTGGGTTCACCTTTTCGATGGGTTTTGGGCTTTCTTGCTCTTATCTGCCGGTATTTCGTTTCTTGTCTATCTATTTCGGCCTTGGGAACAGGAACAACTGCACGGGCGAAGCGTTTGAGCCGCTCGAACGACGATAAATCTTCGGGCTTTGTGCGCTTTGTGCTCTATGTTAAGTTTACCACGCTTCCCGCGTCCCTGTCGTGGGCTATAAAAGGGGCAATCGGGGCTCGGCTTCCTTGCCGGTCAGATGGCCCTAGGTTGGGGTGCAGGCCAACTGCTTTACCGGCCCCGCCCGTGCTCGTGATTTTTTCCTTCTTGTTCTTGTGCATGTTTCGGGCGAGGCCGCCGATAAAAAGACTCGTCTACTTCACACTCCCCTGACACTTTCTCAAATGTTCCGCTTTGCATGGCGAGGCGGATGCGATGGTCCATGAACCAAGCGGTCTTTTGGGTCACTTTAAGGTCGCGGGCGCTCTCGTACGAACTGACGCCGTTCTTACAGTTCACCACCAGCCACATTGCGCAGAACCACCTGTCCGAGCCGATAGACGAATCCTCGAAAACCGTTCCAACCTTGAGCGAGAACTTGCGGCGCGGGTGCTTCTCTGCGCAGCGCCAGACGTTGCCGCTCGGCAGATAGGTAACCTTTTCGGACTGGCAGTAAGGGCATTTCACCTTACCGTCAGGCCAGCGAATCTTGGCCATGAACTTCTGGCAGTTCTCGAAATCGCTGAAATAAACAATCGCTTCCTGGAATGTTCGCGGGACGCTGGGTCCGGTCAAGTATATCATCGCTCTAATCTAATTTGAACGAGATTCCTGAATCAGCTTCACGCCAGCATAAACACCACCGAGCGCCGCGATTGCGATGCCGATCGCGTTCGCGCCGCTGTTTTCCTCACCCGCAGTGATGCTTCCAACAAACCCAGCCCAAATGCAGCCGAGTAGACCAACAATCAACGCGATCCAGCCGAAGACTTTCATTTGTCACCATTGCGATGCGCATTTATGACTTCAAGGTGTTTCTGGAACCGGACGAAACCGGGGGCTACGTGGCCGTTTGCCCGGCGCTGTCGGGTTGCTACAGCCAGGGCGAAACAGTGACCGAGGCGATGGCGAACATCCGAGAGGCGATCGAGCTCTGCCTCAAAGAGATGCGCGAGAGAGGCGAACCCATTCCCGATCCGTCCGGGGTGCTCGTCGGCACGGTCGTGGTGACGGCTGAGTGAGTGACAAGCCGATCGTCTCAGGCCTGGAAGCCGTCCGAGCTTTCGAGCGCCTGGGCTACCTGGTAGTGCGCCAACGCGGGAGCCCACATTCGTCTGCGCCATCCCAGCGATCCCGCGAGGCTGCCGCTTACCATCCCGGAACATCGGACGCTCAAGCCTCTCACGAAGCGCTGCCTCGTGGTCAGCTTCATTCCGAATCGGCTTAATCTCCATACTGAACCGTCCTCGCGTCAATCCTGTCGTAATCCGCGTGGGTTCCGATCCACTTGATGAACGCCGCTGGGGATAACAACGAAAGGCGAGTGCGGCGGGGCGTTCGTTGGTGGGACGGGCGGCCCTGTCCGTCGTTGAGGCACGAGCGTTCCGGCTCGTGCTTCTGGTTAACATCGCCGGCATTTGTCAGGTCGCCAAGTGGCGGCCGATGGCTTCGACCTGGGCCGGCCATTCATCCGGCGCGGCCATCGGCCACAGGACGAATTTGTCCAACCCCACCGCTTCATAAGCGGCGATCCGTTCGCGAATGTCCGCCGCGCTGCCAAAGGCGCCCCGTTCGCGAACCGCCTCGCCCTGGGCGCCCATCAGGGCCAGAAACGGTTCGGCCTCCTGGCGCGCCCGCGCCTGCGAGGTGGAAAGCCGGCAGCGCACGATGATTCCCGCTTCGATCCGAGCGCTGGCGCGACCATACTGGCGGGCGAACTCACGGATCGAATTCATGTTGGCCGCGAACTCCGCCGGCGACTGGACCGAGGCAAAATAGCCGTCCGCAATTCGCGCCGTGCGCTTGAGGGCGGCTTCGGATTTGCCGCCCACCCAGATATCCAGCGTGCCGCTATCATTATTAGTACGCCGCCGCGGCCGGGGCTCAATCGTCAGATGATCGAAGTTGTAGTGGCGGCCGTGGAAGCTCACGTCGGCGCCGCGCCACAGCGCGCGCAAAATCGCTATGCCCTCGTCCAGCCGCTGACCGCGTCCTTGCACCGGAACTCCGCAGGTGGCGTAATCGGTCAGATTGTTGCCTGTCCCCACTGCCATCACCATCCGCCCCTGCGAGAGATAGTCCAGGGTGGCGAAGGCCTTGGCGACCAGCACCGGATGGCGCAGATTGAGCAGCAACACGCTGGGTCCCAACTTGATCGTGGAAGTATGCGCGGCCAGCATCGCCAGCGTCGCGACCACATCCAACTCCGGGCTTGAGCTGCTTACATGGTCGGACAGCCAGAAAGAGTCGAGCCCCCAGTCCTCGGCCCGCCGCGCGACCTCGATCAGCGCGGTCGCGGAGGGCAGCCCCAGGCGCCACTGGCCCAAACCGATGCCGATCTTAATGCGGTCAGGCATGTTTAAAGCTCCCGGGTAAGCTTGTGCGACCCAATCTCCAAGTCTCACAATAGCACTAATGAGTAAGTTCTGGGTCGAGGCCAAGGGTAAGCCATGGCGGTGACGCTGACGGTGCTGGGCGCCGGCGATGCCTTTGCCAGCAAAGGCTATTTTCAGGCCAGCTATCTGTTGGACGCGGGCGAGAAGCGAGTTCTGTTGGATGCAGGGCCCACCCTGCTGACTGCGCTCAAACGCGTGCGCGTGGCCACCAACAGTATCGACCTGGTGCTGATCAGCCACCTGCATGGCGACCATTTCGCCGGTCTGCCCTTTCTCATCCTGGAATATCTCTACGAAAATCCGCTTATGCGGCGCCTGACTATCGCCGGACCGCCTAAGCTTGCCGAGCGCACCTGGACGCTGTTTCGCAACTGCTACCCGGAGACCGATGCGAGTTTGGTGCGTGATCGGATAGATTTCGTGACGATGCCAGCCGGCGGCGAGGTCACGGTGGCGGGAGTCCCGGTGCGGACCATGCGCACTCCGCATATGGTCAATGAAACCTCACTGGCCTTTCGGGTAAGCCTAGGTGGGCGCACGGTGGTCTTTTCCGGCGACAGCGGTTGGACCGACGAGCTGATCGAATTTTCGGCGGGTAGCGACCTGTTCCTATGCGAATGCACTTATTTCGAATCGACCCAGCTGCGCTTTCATATTAATTATCCGGAGCTGTGGGATAACCATACGCGTTTGAGCACGCGCCGGCTGGTGATGACTCACGTCGGCCGCGAGGTCTTGGAGCATGCCGCCGAGGTCAAGCTGGAGATGGCCCACGACCTCATGACGATCCAAGTTTAAACAGGCGGCTTTTGCCCGCGCCGGTTGCCGGGGTATGGTGACGGCGCGAGCGCGACTTGCGCTTGTTATCTTAAGCCGCGGAGGCAGCGATTGGGATGGGTATTACCGAAGGCAAGCGCGCGCTGGTCATTGGCGTGGCCAACGATAAGAGTCTGGCCTGGTCGATTGTGCAGAACTTGACCGCTCAGGGCGCCCAGGTGGGGCTGACTTATCAAGGGGCAGTGCTGGAGCGGCGGGTACGGCCACTGGCGGAGCAGGTAGGGGCCACTGTGCTGGGCGAGCTCGACGTCGGCAACGATCAGCAGATAGGCTCGCTCTTCGAGCGCGTAGGTTCGCTATGGGGTGGGCTGGATTACCTAGTCCACGCGGTCGCGTTTGCCCAACGCGAGGATCTCCGCGATCGCTTTCTCAACGTCAGCCGGGCCAACTTCGCCAGCGCGCTGGATATCAGCGCCTATTCGCTGGTGGCCCTGGCGCGCGCGGCCGAGCCCCTGATGGCACCGCGCGGCGGCGGCTCGATCGTGGCGCTCAGCTATCTGGGCGCGGTGCGCGCTGTCCCCAACTACAATGTCATGGGCGTGGCCAAGGCCGCATTGGAGGCCTGTGTTCGCTACCTGGCCCTGGACCTGGGAGCCAATAACATTCGGGTCAACGCGATCAGCGCGGGCCCGGCCCGCACCCTGTCCTCTTCCGCGATCAAGGGCTTTCACGAGATGGCGCACGAGGTCGAGCAGCGCTCGCCGATGCGGCGGATGATGGCGCCCGAGGAAGTAGGCAAGATGACCACCGCCTTGCTCAGTGATCTCGGCAGCGGTGTCACCGGCCAAACCATCTACGTTGACGTCGGCTATAGTATCGTAGGGCTGTAAGCAGAGCTGTACCGGAGGATTTGACAGCGATGGCGATTATTGCGGTGCCGCAACTCAAAGACAATTACGCCTATCTCCTAAGCGACGACCAAAGCGATGAGTGCGCGGTGGTCGATTGCGCCGAGGCCGACAAGGTTCTGGCCGCCGCTAAAGCCAACGGATTACGCCCCAGCACGGTGCTTTCCACCCATTTTCACCGTGATCACGTCGGCGGCAACCTCGATCTGGCCGCTGCGGTGCCCGGCCTGCGGGTGTACGGCGCGCGCGCCGAAAACGGACGTATCCCCGCGCTGACCGATCCGGTCGATGACGGCGACGAGGTGCGGGTGGCCAGCCTGCGCGGGCGCGCGATTGGTATTCCGGCGCATACCAACGGGCACGTGGCCTATTATTTTCCTACGATCAAAGCGGTCTTTACCGGCGACACCCTGTTTATCGCAGGGTGTGGGCGACTATTTGAGGGCAAGGCCGATACCATGGTCAACTCGCTGGCCAAGCTGATGGCTCTGCCCGATGACACCGCGGTTTATTGCGGCCACGAATATACTGAAAACAACCTGCGGTTCGCGCTGACCCTAGAGCCGCACAATCCCAAACTGGTCGAGAAATATGCCTGGGCACGCGGGATGCGCGAGCAGGGGCGTTTCACCGTGCCCTCCACGGTGGGCGCGGAAAAACAGTTCAACCCCTTCGTGCGCACAGAGAGCGAGGAGATTCGGGCTACGTTAGCCCACCTGGATCCGGCTCTGCCTAGGGATTCGGTGGCGATTTTTGCCCGCATTCGCCAACTCAAGGATAATTTCTAGCCGACGGGCGGCGCGGCTACCCGAGATCCCCGTGCTGCCGCCGCCAAGGGGCTGGATTAAAAGCTCAGGCGTTGAAAGATGCGCTCGGGAATCAGCCTGACGATCGCCATGATTGGTCGCCATATCGCGGGTACGAAAACCACCAGGTGTCCCCGCCGAAAGTCACGGTAGATCGCGGCCGCGGCGGCGGCCGGGGTAATCCCCTTAGGGCCTTTGCGGCCCCAGCTCATTCGCGTATCGACCAGTCCCAGCTTGACCGTCATGACCGTAACGCCCTTGGGGCGCAACCGGGCGCGCAAGCCCTGGCTAAACAGCGCCAATGCGCCCTTGGCGCTGCCGTAAATGTAATTGGGCCGGCGGCCGCGTTCTCCCGCCACCGATCCGATCACGATTATGAACCCGTGGCCCTGCCGCTCAAGGCGGTTGGCGGCCAAAGTCAAAAGCGAAACCGCGCCCGCATAGTTGGCATTGACGATAGCCAGCGCGGCAGCCGGATCACGTTCGGCGTCGTCCTGATTGCCCATTTCGCCGAAACAAAGCACCACCCCGTCCAATCCCTCCAGCGCGGCGGCGGCCTGCGCGATCAGCGTTGAGTGGGAAGCGAACTCGGTGGCATCGAAGCAAAGCTGATGGATGGTGGCGGCGGTGCGCAAGCGCAGGTCTGCGCCGATGCGCTCCAGCTCGTCGTGGTCGCGCGCCGCCAGGCACAAGCGCGCGCCGGCGCGGGCGAATTGCAGCGCCAGCTCGCGCGCGATGATCGAGGTGGCGCCCAGTATGAGGATCTTGTCCATGAGCTTAAGCCCGATCGATCTCCAACCGACGGCTCAGGCTGGAGGCCAAGCGATGGTCGGGATCGAGACGGTCGCGGATCGCGCGGAAGCGGGGCAGCTCGGGATACATCTGGCGCAGTTGCGCGGGCTGCAAACGGGCGTCTTTGGCCAGATAGACCCGGCCCCCGTGAGCCACGATCAGCCTATCGAGCTGCTCCAGAAACTCCAGCAGGCCGCGGCGCATCGGAAAGTCCAGGGCCAATGTGTATCCCTCCATCGGGAACGACAGAATCCCCTCCTGCGGCCCAAAGCGCTTGAGCACGGCGAGAAAGGAGCCGCGCCGGCTATGGCTGATAGCGTCGAGTAGCTCGATGAGCGCCTTTCGGCCGTTGGCCAACGGCCATACGCATTGGTACTGCACGAAACCCCGCCGCCCGTACAAGCGGTTCCATTGTTCGATCGAATCCAGTGGGTAGAAGAAACTGTCGTAGTCGCTGATGTGGGTGCCGGCGCCATGGCGCTGAACCCGATAATACAGCTCGTTGAAGGCTCGAACGCTGACGTTATTGAGCAGCAGGCCGGGCAGATCGACGGGCAAGCGATGGCGGGTGCGCGGCGCAATTCTCCAAGGCTGCTCGCGCTGAGCGGGGGCGAGTGCCTGGGGCGAAACGAAATCGCCTGCCATCACGATGGCGCGTCCCATCGCGCGTCCCCGGCTTAAGCAATCGATCCAGGCCATCGAATACTGATGGCTATCGACCCGATCGAACAATTCCAAGGCTTGATCGAGATCGCGCGCTGGCAACGTTTCCACGTTCAAATACGCGCTGCTAACCGGGCGCAACCGCAATTCGAGTTCGGTAATGACTCCCGTCAGTCCCATTCCTCCGGCGGTGGCCAGGAACAGATCGCGGTCCTCGGGGGTGCATCTACGCAGCTCGCCGTTGGGCAGTATCAGTTTGAAGCTTGTGACGTGGCGAGCGAAGGAGCCCTCGCGATGGTGGCTCTTACCGTGAACGTCGGCCGCCAGGGCGCCTCCCAGGGTGACGAATTTTGTCCCTGGCGAGGCGGGGGGAAAAAAGCCGCGCGGCAGGAAGACCGCGATCAGGTCGGCGAAAGTCACACCGGCCTCGCAGCAGACCAGACCCCTGGGGTCGAAACTCAGGATGCGGTTGAGCCTTTGCAGGTCGATCACGGCGCCGGTTTGGTTGAGCGCCGCATCGCCATAGGCCCGACCCGCACCGCGCGCCACCAGGGTTGACACTGGCAGACTGAAGAGCGCAGTCATGTCGCGCGCGCGCTCGGGCCGATATACGGCGCAAGAGGCGCGCGGATAGCGACCCCATCCACTAAGAGTCATCTGCCGGGCGATCATGGGACAACGTACCAGCCGCGCTTGAAGCCGTCTTCCACGACCCCGATTCATAGCACATCACGGCGGATTTCATCGGCCGATCGCGGGAGGAGCTGGCAGGAGACTGGAGCCGTAGGCTAAAAGCACATACACTGAATTTTCGCGAATCTACTATAAATAAGGGGTCGAGCGAGCTTATAACATTGAACTGCCTTTACCCCGCCCGTCTGTAGCGAATGACTTCGCAGGTCCGATGTTAGAGCGCGGGTTACCTCCCGAGCCGGGCCGCGCCGATACGTCGGAGGCGGTGCTGTGCGTCGATCTCGACGGCACCTTGGTCAAGTCCGATACCCTGGCCGAGCTGATTCTCCAACTCCTGCGACGAAGCCCTCTTTATATCTTGCTCCTGCCCTGGTGGCTGATGAGTGGGCGGGTAAGGTTCAAGGCCGAGCTGATGCGGCGGGTGGGGTTGCGGGTGGATCTGTTGCCTTATCGCGCTGAGCTGCTGGAGTTCATCCGGCGCGAGCGCCAGCGCGGCCGCAGGGTAGTGCTGGTCACCGCTGCGCCGCTGGAATTGGCGCGCCAAGTCGCCGAGTATCTGGGCGGTTTCGACGAGGTCATCGCCACGAGCAGCACGCTTAACGTGGCCGGGGCGAACAAGCGAGACCTGATGGTAACCACCTTTGGCGCCGGCCAGTTCGACTATATTGGCAACGCCAAGGCGGACGTGGTCTGCTTCCAAGCCGCACGCCGCGCGTTGGTCGCCGCGCCGCAGTGGCGTTTGCGGCGCTGCCTGCATGATGGCAGGCTCCAGGTCGCGCGCTACTTCGATCCGCATCCAGCCACCCTACGGGCTGTGGTTGGGGAATTGCGGATCAGTCAGTGGGGTAAGAACCTGCTGGTTTTCCTCCCCCTGCTGCTGGCTCATAAATTCCACGACGGGCCTCGCCTACTTAACACCGCGTTGTTCTTCGGCACGCTCAGCTTGACCGCCTCGGCTGGCTACCTGATCAACGATCTGCTCGATTTGGAAGCCGACCGGCTCCATGCGCGCAAGCGCTTTCGTCCGTTGGCCGCGGGTACTATCTCGGGATGGGTCGGGATGGCCGCGTTGCCGCTCCTGCTGGTGCCAGCTTTGGGCTTGAGCCTTGCCGTAGGTTGGCCGCTGACCCTATGCCTGCTCGGCTATCTGGCCGGTACCTTGATTTATTCCTTCTATGCCAAGCGCATTGCGGTGCTGGACGCACTGGCGCTCGCCGGGCTTTATACCTTTCGCATCCTGGCCGGAGGGATCGCGGCCCGAGTGCCTATCTCACCATGGATGATGGCGTTTTCGATGTTCTTTTTTCTCAGCCTGGCCTTTCTCAAGCGCTATTCCGAGATGCGCGCAAGCACAACGGTGGCGGACAACCGGCGCGGGTACGGGCCCGCCGATCTCGAGCAGATCCGGCTGTTTGGGACGGTGGCCGCGTACGTTTCGACCCTGGTCCTGGCGCTTTATGTCAGTGGTAACGATGTGGCCCTGCTGTATTCCAAGCCCCAATGGCTATGGCTGCTTTGCGTAGTCGTGATTTATTGGCTCAGCCGGGCCTGGCTGCTGGCCAGCCGCGGAGAGCTCGAAGATGACCCCTTTTTGTTTGCGATGACCGATCCGCAGACCTACGGCCTTGGGCTGGCGATTATCGGGATTATGTTGCTTGCCTTGTGACCCTGCGGCCAGCCGTCCTGGACTGGTATCGGACGGAAGATTACCCGCGAAGCAGGGTGGCGAAGAACTCCAGATGGCGGCGGGCGACCACGGGCCAGGCGTAGTGCGTGCGCGCTCGCTGCAATCCGCGCCGAGCAAGTTCTGCGCGTCGCGCGGGACTTTCCAGCAGCTCGGCCAGCGTTCGGCGCCATTGCTCACCGTCATGCTCGCCAACGATCGCGCCGGCATCTTCCACGACGTAAGGGATCTCGCCGCTGTCGCTGGCGATGACCGGCAGACCGCAGGCGAAGGCCTCGATCAGCATCCGCCCGAACTGCTCGCGCCATGAAGCAGTACTCTGGCTGGGTGCGGCCAGCAGGTCCATCGCATTGAGATAGGCAGGGACGCCGTCATGAGCGACGCCGGTCACGACACGTACCCGCTCGGCGTGACGCGTGGCCCAGGCGCGCAAGCTTGGCTCCATCGGGCCGCCGCCCACCCACAGCGCGCGCCAGGGGGTGGTCAACTCGTCGAGCGTGTCCATCAGCAGGGCAAGCCCCTTGGCGGCGACGAAGCGGCCGAGAAAGCCCACAACCGGCGGGCCCTCCTCTTGCCAACCCAGGCGGTTACGAATGGCGCGGCGGGCGGCTCGATCGGGCTTGAAACAGTCCAAATCAACGGCCAGGGGAATCACAAGATGCGGTTTGCGATCCCAGCCGCGGCCAAGCTGGGTTTGCGCGACGCTTTGCCCGCTTGCCAACCAGCCGGCGCAGCGGCGCGTGCACATCCGTTCGATCCAGGAAAATGGCGGCGGATATTTTTTGGCCAAGTTCTGAAAAGTGTAGAACACCAGCGGAGCTGATTGGGGGCACCAGCGCGCGATTTGGCCGCCGGCCATCACATAAGGCTCTTCCCAACAATGCACCAGGTCCCAGGGCTGACGCAGCAGGGTGCGCAGGCGGCGGCCATAAAAGAACAGATGGGGTAGCCGGCTTAAATGAGCCGTGACCGGGAACAAGTGACAGCGCTCGCCGGGGTAGGGTTCGAGCGCGATTGGGCGCAGGTCGCCATGGAAAAAACGGGGCGCAACTGCCGTCACTTCCCACTCTACGCCGCCCGCCACTGCCAGCTCGTGCGCCAACCTGCGGTTGAGAGCCACGCAGTAGGAATGGGCGATAGAGAGCAAGCGGCGCGGCCGATGGGCGCTCACGAGAAGGCTCCAAGCATGCTCAGCGAGTGGAGCAAAAGCTGGCAAGGAATCATGGAAGCTGAATATCGCGCGCTGAACAGATTGCCCGCAAGTGGGTCAAAACAGCGCGCGGCAGTCTCATGAAGATCTCCCGCTTGCGCCGGGAAAGAGGTTTGCGCTATTGCTTTTGTTATCAAGGGTGGGAGAAAGCTGCGCTCTTTGACCGTGCCACCCGCTTCCCTGCCGCGCAAATCAGAGCGGAGGATTGCGCGGTTGCCAGCGCCATCGCTCACGCCCCAAATCTTTGAAAGGCTGCATGTATACCACCATCAAGTTCGATTTGCAGGATGGGATTGCCACCGTCGCGCTCAATCGCCCGGAGAAGAACAACGCGATCTCGATGGAGATGCGTCATGAGTTTCGGGCGCTGGCCGAGGAATTGTTTTCCAACGACGCTATCCGGGTGGCGATCATCACCGCCACCGGTAAGGCGTTTTGCGTGGGCGCGGACCTGGCCACTTTCGACCCGGACTGGAACACCCCCGTGTTCCGCCGCAATACTCGCCTGTTGACCAGCTTTTTCGCTGATCTGGAGGCGCTTGAGAAGCCGGTCATTGCGGCCATCAACGGCACCTGCGTCGGTGGAGGGCTGGAACTGGCGCTGGCCTGCGACCTGCGGATCGCCGCGCGTTCGGCCCGCTTCGGTTTTCCCGAAAATAACATCGGACTAATTCCTGGGGTGGGTGGATGTTCCAAGCTGGCAAAGCTGATCGGCTTTGGGCGAGCCAAGGAGCTAGTCCTGACCGGCGAGATTATTCCGGCCGAGGAAGCGCTGCGCTATGGTTTGATAGGACGCGTGGTCGATGACGACGTCTTGATGGATCAGGCCCGCGGGTTGGCCGAGCGGCTGTGCGCGCGCGCGCCGCAGGCGCTCGGGATTGCAAAGCGGGTACTGCAGAACACAGTCAGTGCCGATTTGCAGACCGGGCTTACGATCGAGAGTTTCGGTCAATCCATCCTGCTCAAGACCGCAGACCATCGCGAAGGTATCGCGGCCTTTCGCGAGAAGCGTCGTCCCAAGTTCCAGGGCCGCTGAGGAAAATCATGGAGACACCATTCCGAGATAAGGTGGAAACCGCCGAGGTGGCAAAAATGCCGGCGGAATACCAGGATCTGCTAAAACGTGTTCTGACCATCCAGGCCGATTGTGAAATCGGCGGCCCGCATCTGTACCTGGAGAACATTTTGCCTGCCTTGGAAAGCCGCCTGGACCGCCTATTGGTGGTGCGCACGGCCGCCGAGGAGGTGGATCATTTCCGCCAGATTGCGCGCTTGGCCGGCGATTTGGGTGCCGACGTCTCCTTCCTGCTGAGCCGGCCCAATCGCGAGCGCTACGTTGATGCCTTTCGTGGCGCCATCCGCAACTGGGAAGAGTTCGCCATTTTCGGCTTTCTGATCGACCGGGTGGGGCGCTACCAGTTGGAGGAATTCGTGGGCTGTAGCTATGCCCCGCTGGACCGTATCCTGCCCCAGATTGTGACTGAAGAGGCCGGTCATATCGAGTATGGGCAGAACCTAACCGCGGAATTCGCGGCCCGCGGTGGACAAGCTAAAGAAAAAATTCAGCAGGCTCTCGATGTCTGGTATCCCAAAGCGCTGGACATGTTCGGAAGCGATAGCTCGCGGCGCTCCGAGCGCTACCGTCATTGGGGCCTCAAGCGGCGCACCAATAAGCAGGCGCGCGAGGAATATATACGCGAGGTCAATCCGTTGATCGAAGCGATGGGCTTGAGCGTTCCCGATCCCAATCGGGGGCGCAAGTTCGCCAATTAAATCGGAGCCAAGCCCATGACCACCATGGCCAATGCCGAAGCTCTCGACGCATACATGTATCAGCTTGTGCGCGCGCTCCATGGCGCGGTGCGCAGCGCCTTGCCCCACGTCAACGACGATCCGCAACTGGTCGATCGTACGCTCCAGGACTGCGGCGAAATTCTCGACGTCATCCTCAAGGGAGACGTCGCGCAGTGGCTGGCCGACGAAGACTGACGACAACGCCATTGCCGATTGTGGCGGTTTGATTGGGATGGTTTGCCGGCTGCATCGAGATAGACGTGGCGTTTCGTCCGCGCGCGATCATTGCAAGAGTGTGACGGCCGCGGCGCGTTTAGTCGCGGCCTAGTCGATTGTCCCAGGTGAGCAGGATGGCGCAGACGCGCAAAGCCATCAGTTTGGCGGAGCTGACCGGCGAAGGATTGGAGCAGACGCGCGCCTGCTGGGCTCAGCTGCCGGCACAATACAACGCTGCCAGTCACTTCATCGACCGCCATTTGAATGAAGGCCGGGGGGCGAAAATCGCCTTCATCGATGACCGCGGGCCGCATTCCTACGCCGCCTTGGCGGCACGCGTCAATCGCGCCGGCAACGTATTGCGCTCCCTGGGCGTGCGGATGGAAGAGCGGGTGATGCTGTGTCTGCACGACAGTGTCGATTTCATCGCGCTGTTTTGGGGCGCGGTCAAGATTGGCGCGGTGCCGGTGCCGGTCAATACCCTGCTCAAGCCCGCCGATTACGACTTCATGTTGCGCGACAGCCGCGCCCGAGTATTGGCAATTTCCGCCGACGTTGTTGAACGTGTTGAGCCGCTGCTGGCCAATCATGCCGGGTTGCAGGCCGTGCTGATTTGTGGCTCCGGCGATGGCGCCGTGCGCGGTCGCGACTTCGAGGCGCTCAGCGCACAGGCGGCGGCCGAGTTGACTCCGGCGCCGACCAAGCCCAGTGATACGCTCTACTGGTTGTATACTTCGGGCACGACGGGCGCGCCCAAGGGGGTGATTCATCGTCATGCCGATATACTGCATAGCGCCCAATTGCTGGGTGAAAAGACCCTTGGTATCGGGCCCGACGACGTGATTTTTTCCGCCTCCAAGCTCGCCTTTTCGTACGGCTTGTGTTGCGCCAATGCCTTCCCCTTGCATGCGGGCGCAAGCGCGGTCCTGATGGCGGGGGCGCCCAGTGTGGACAATGTGGCCAGCGTTATCGCCCGCCATCGGCCCACTATCTTTTGCTCCGTCCCGACTCTTTACGCGCGCCTGCTTGGACATCCCATCGCCAGCCAGCCAATGGCAGGACAGCGGCTGCGCTTTTGCCTGTCGGCCGGCGAGCCGCTGCCCGAGGCGATCGCGCGTCGTTGGAAGGAGCAGGTGGGAGTGGAAATTCTGGATTGTATCGGCACTACCGAGACTCTCCTGATGTTCATTTGCAACCGACCCGATGATGTCCGCTACGGCAGCAGCGGCAAGCCGATCGCCGGCTGCGAGGCGCGCCTGCTGACCGCCGAGGGAGCTGAGGTCGAGGCGGGTGAGGTGGGCGATTTGTGGGTTTATTCGCCTTCCACCGCCGCCGGCTATTGGAACAATCCCGGCCTGTCGGCCCGCACCTTTGTCGGCGGATGGTCGCGCACCGGCGATAAGTACTGGCGCGACCCGCAAGGGTATTATCGCTACGCCGGCCGTGCTGATGACATGCTCAAGGTAGGTGGCATCTGGGTCTCGCCCTTTGAGGTCGAGGCTACTCTCAGCGCCCATCCTGAGGTGCTTGAGGCGGCGGTGGTGGGTGCGCTCGACGATGACGGTCTGACGAAGGCTAAGGCCTTCGTGGTGCTCAAGAAGCCTGCCGCGGCCTCGCCGGCGCAGGCCGAGGCGCTACGGGAATTTGTCAAAAGTCGCTTGGCCCCCTTCAAATGTCCGCGCTGGGTGGAATTCTTGCCCGAACTGCCCAAGACTGCCACCGGCAAAATTCAGCGCTTCAAGCTGCGCCAAGACTGATCGCCCGGCGCCGGTCACGAACTAAGCTGTGGCGGCGGAAAGCTGCGCACGTACGGTTAAAGGTCGAATAGCTCGCGCATCTTGCTCACCAACCAGCCGCGTTCGCCGCGGCGCTCGCCAGTTTCGCCCGCATTGCGTAGCCGCTCGCGAGTCTCGCTCAGGCGCTGATCCATCACCGCGCTGATCTCCTCCAATGCAGCGGGCCGGCGGCGGAATAGATCGGCGAAGGCCTGGCGGTTGAGCTCCACCACTTCGACTTCCGAGCGCGCAATTACGCTGGCGGTGCGCGGCTCGCCGGTCATCAGCGCGATTTCGCCGAAGAAGGCCGGCGGGGTGAGGTTGCCCAGATGCAGGCGGCCGCCGCCGGGCGCGCGGGCGCTGATTTCGACCTGTCCGCGGCGCAAAATGTGCAAGCAATCGCCAGCCCCGCCCTCATGCATCAGAACCTCGCCGGGTCCGAACTGATGGATGCGGCAATTGGGGAGCAGTGCCCCAAGATCCTCGTCACCGAGCCCGCGCAGGAAGTCGACCTGGCGCAATTCTCCCATCAAACGCTGCTCCTGAGCCTGGGGCCGTTGGCTATCCGGCTGGGCGGGGGCTCGCAACAGCGTACGCGTGGGGTAGGGTATTTCGATACCGTTTCGCTTGAGCGCATACCAAAGATTGCTCAGGATTGAGTCGCGCGCCTCCTCGTGAATCCCATAGTCTGCCATCCAGAATCGCATGCGATAAGAGATTGCGGACTCGGCGTAGCCTACCACCAGAACCTGAGGTTCGGGCTTGTCCAAAACCCCGGGCGTGCTGCTTAGGACCGCCATCAAAATTTCTTTAACCTGGTGCGGAGGCTGGCTGGTGGGTAGGCCGATCAGCAGATCTTCGGCTACCGCGGCGGCCGCGTAGTTGATCAGCACCTCCTTGGATAGCAGGACGTTGGGAATCTCCAGCCGCTCCTTGGTGTGGGTTAATAAGCGGGTAGCACGCCAACCGATTCCCACCACTTGCCCCAGATGATCGCCGTAGCGCACCCAATCGCCGGGCTCGAAAGGCTTTTGCAATTGCATCGACAAGCCGCTGAAGATGTTACCCAGGGTTTCCTGTAGGCCCAGGCCCACAATGACCGAGAGCACCGCCGAAGTGGCCAGCAGCGATGTCAGATCGACCTTGGTAGTCGCGCGCAGCACCAACATCACGGTGACCGTGTACAACAGCAGCATCAATAAGTCGCGAAAGATGTTGGAGGCGTTGGCGCCATGCGGCATCAGTAGGCGCAGCAGATCGAGACCTAGGCGGATGACGCCGAAGAAAAATAGCACCAGGCCGACGGCCTCGAACGATACCGCCAGCTCGGAGTGCGCCGGCATCAGGCGCATGATCAGGTCTGCCCCGAAGCCCAGCGCTATCATGACGAAGGGTGCTGGCCCGATCAGGCGTTCGCGCCGGCGCAAGGCGAAGCCCGCCAACGCGGCCATCACCATCGCGCCGGTTTCGATCGCCAGGCTTAGATAGCCGGGCAAAGTAGCCAGTCCGAGTAGCGTTTTCAGCGAGGGAGGTGTCACGGAGGATACTATAATTTCTCCAAGTTAGCAGTTAGGGTCCTGCTTGGATGCAGTATCATACTGGGCAGCGTAACCGCTATCTAAGGTGTCCACCACGCTTAGAAACCTCGAGCGAGTGAATCGAGGGTTTAGAGTTGTGCGGTCGCGATAGCGGTTAAATGACTAGCGGCCAGTTCGATAGCGGTTCGGCGTTGGCTGAGCCGCGCCTCTTCTTCCTCGCTCAATTCCGACACATAGCAAGCGTGCTGCGGCAGATACAGCACCGCGCGATAGGGAAAGCCCGGCCGCAGGGCGGGATGAACCCGCGACGCGATCAGCCCTTCCATCGCGGCTTCTGTCACCGCTTCGACCGCTTCGCCGTTGCACTCGTAGCGCAGCGCCAGGGCGCAGCGCAGACGCGCGGTGCGCGGCACGCCGTCCAAGGCGTTGACCCGTGCCACCACCGCTTCGGCCAGTGCTCGATCGTCGGCCTGTGCGCCCAGCCAGCGATGTGAGGCGACGCCGGGAGCGCCGCCGAGCGCATCGACCTCCAAGCCGCCGTCGTCAGCCAGGGTGGCAATTCGAGCCAAGCCGAAATAGTAGCGCGCCTTGAGCAGGGCGTTGGCGCTGAAGGTCGCGCCGGTCTCCTTGGCTTCCAGATCGATGCCAACTTCACGCAACGAGAGCAGTTCCAGCGGCCAGGACCGCAGCAGCCATTTATATTCCGCCAGCTTGGCCGAATTGGTGGTCGCGATCAGCAGGCGTGCAGCCATGGTTAGCACCTATACCGCGCGGCCCGAGGGAAGATAGTCCACCGTCAGCCGTTGACGCTCGCGATGTTCCTGCAAGGCTAGCTCGATCAGACGGTCCAGCAAGCTTGGCAGTGGCAACCCCGAGACTTCCCATAGCTTGGGGTACATGCTGATAGAGGTGAAGCCAGGGATGGTGTTGACTTCGCCCACTACCAGGCGACCGAGATCGGCGCTGGCCAAAAAGTCCACTCGCGCCATGCCGCGCAGCCTAAGGGCCTGGAACGCGGCGCACGACCAGGCCTGGATGCGTTCGACGATGGGGGCGGGGAGATGAGCCGGGATTGCGTAATTGGCCCCGTTTTCATCGAGATATTTCGACTCATAGCTGTAAAAGTCGTGACTGCTGGAGACAATAACCTCGCCAGGCAGCGAGGCTTGAGGCTCGTCGTTACCCAGCACCGCGCATTCGAACTCGCGCCCCGAGCAGGCCGCTTCGATCAGGACGGCTCGATCGTAGCGAAAGGCGTATTCGATCGCGCCGTGTAGTGCTTCCTCGCTCGTGACGCGACTCATTCCGATGGACGAACCCAGGGCGTTAGGCTTGATAAAGACCGGATAGCCCAGCTCTCGAGCCAACACAGGTGCGCTTTGCGGGTCGCGCTCGTACTCCTGTCGGCGCAAACTATGGAATTCGACCACCGGGACGCCGGCAGCCGCCAGCAACCGCTTCTGGATAGCCTTATCCATTCCGATTGCCGAGCCCAGCACGCCGGAGCCGACGTAGGGGACGCCTTTCATCTCAAGCAGCCCCTGGATAGTGCCGTCTTCGCCGAAGCTACCGTGCAGCACCGGAAAGACTACATCAATTGGGGAGGGACTAGGAGAATTGGCCACCCGCACGCCGCCCTCGTCCGCCGCTACCAGGTCGGTCGCGATGCCTGCGTGTTCGGGCAATTGGCCGCGACCGGCGACGATCGGCTCGAGCGTGGTGGCGGGCTCAGGTAAATATCGCCAGCGGCCCGCGCGCGTGATTCCCACGGCGAACAACTCGTGGGCCGGGTCGAGCGCCCGAATAACGGTCAAGGCCGAGCGCAGCGAGATCTCGTGCTCGCTGGAACGGCCGCCAAAAACAATCGCAACCCGCATCCTACCCCGCGCGCCGCTGGCACTTCCGGCTAATCAAGCCGGTAATTGGGAGCTTCCTTGGTGATAAATACGTCGTGCACGTGGCTCTCGCGCTGGCTGGCCTCGCTGACCTTGACGAAGCGGGCGCGCCGGCGCAACTGGAGCAAATTGGCCGCGCCGACGTAGCCCATCCCGGCCTGCAAGCCGCCCACCAGTTGATCGATGTTAGAGGCCAGCGAGCCGCGGTGAGGGACGCGACCTTCGATGCCCTCGGGTACCAGTTTAGCGTCGGCCACCAGATGCTGGTTGTAGCGGTCACGACTGCGCTCGTGCATCGCGCCCATCGAACCCATGCCGCGATACAACTTGTAGGTGCGACCTTGATACAGAATGGTCTCGCCCGGACTCTCTTCGGTGCCGGCAAAAAGCGAACCTATCATCACCGAGGAGGCGCCCGCAGCCAAGGCCTTGGTGATATCGCCCGAGAAGCGGATTCCGCCGTCGGCGATAACTGGCACGTGGGCGGCCTCGGCGGCGGCCACGCAATCCATGATAGCCGTCATCTGCGGCACCCCCACGCCCGAGACCACGCGCGTGGTGCAGATAGAGCCGGGTCCGATTCCCACCCGCAGGGCGTCGGCGCCAGCCTCGATCAGGGCGCGGGTGCCTTCGGCGGTGGCGACGTTGCCGGCGACCACGTCGATGTCGGTCTGGCGCTTGATGGCGGTCAGCGTTTCGATCACGTTGCGGGAATGGCCGTGGGCAGAGTCGATCACAATCACGTCGACGCCCGCGCGCACCAGCGCGGCGACCCGCTCCTCGCGATCGGCGCCTACGCCAACCGCGGCTCCGACCCGCAGGCGGCCCAAGGAGTCCTTGCTGGCATTGGGGTAGCGCACGGCCTTGTCCATGTCTTTGACCGTGATCAACCCACGCAGGCGATTGTGTTCATCCACCAGCGGCAGCTTTTCGATCCGATGAGCCTGCAGGATTTCCTGGGCCTGCTCCAGCCCGATCCCCAACCGCGCCGTAATCACCTTGGAAGTCATCACCTCGCGCACCGGTTTATCCAGTTGCCGGGCAAAGCGTAGGTCGCGATTGGTCAGGATGCCCACCAGGCGGTCGTCGCTCACCACCGGCAAGCCCGAGATCCGATAGCGGTGCATTACTTCCAACGCGGCGCGGATAGGCTGCTCGGGGGCGACCGTGATCGGATCGCTTATCATGCCGCTTTCGTACTTCTTGACGACCTCGATTTCGGCCGCCTGGCGCTCGATCGACAGGTTGCGATGAATGAACCCCACGCCACCCAACTGGGCAATCGCGATCGCCGTGGCCGACTCGGTCACGGTGTCCATTGGGCTTGCCACCAGCGGAATGTTGAGCGCGATGTGGCGCGAGAGCACAGTGGTGACATCGCATTGATGGGGCAGGACGTTGGATTCCTGCGGGAGTAGCAACAGGTCGTCAAAGGTCAGCCCCTCGCGCAGCTCGGGCAACGGCATGGGCGGTTCTCCTTTAACTGACAGCTAGAAAACGGCCCGCCGAAGGGGTGGACCTGCAATTCGCAACCGAACCGAATGTTGGGTTAACCAGTGGGAGTGCCATGTTTGAGAATAACAAATAGCGTCCGCGGGTGCAAATCAACTATGTGCGCCATGGCGAAGGGTGCGACGCGACAAGCGCTGGCCGGGATTTGCGCGGCTTGCCGCAGACTAAAGCGGTGTTACCAGCAGGGTGGGAATCTTGGCCGTGTCCACCACTACGATCTTCTCGCGCACACGCAACTGGCCTTGTTCCCACACCAGACGATCCTGGTATTCACCCACCGCGAACAGTTCCGAGCGCCCGTAATCCGCCGGGTCCAACATCGTGCGGTAGACCGCCAGGTTGGCACGCACCTCGACTGTGTTCTCCGCCGGCGCTTCCCTCACGCGGAGCGGACCCAACAAATGGCGATAACGATGGGGTGCATAAAGATTGGCCCGCCGATGGGCAGTGACGCGATCGCGCAACATAGCCTGGCTGTCGCCAAACATCAGTGCCACCGGCAGATGCTGGGCCACGTTCTCGTACGGGATGACCTTGTAGACGCAATGCTCCGTGAACAGCGCCGGCCATTCCTCCAACCGATCATCATCCAGGCAAGCGGTGTAGGCGGCCAGAAATTGTTCCACCCGCAGGCGCAACGCTATCTCATCCATGCGATGCTCCGAGGCCGGCGCCGGCTGCTGCCTCCAGCCGCAGTCCCATTGCCTGCCCCCAACTTCGCCAGAACGCCCGCAGCGCGTTTTCGGTAACCAAGGTTTGCGCCGGAGCAGTGTCACGGCCACCCATTTCGATTACCGAATGGGTGGTGGGATGATTAGCCAGCGCGCGCTGGACCAATTCCACCGCGTAGCCGTCTTCCAACGAGATATATCCGGCGGGGCCAATCAGATTGGCCTGCTTGAGCCGGATCGCCCGTAATTCGTCGTCGTCGTCCTGATAGCCGAAATAGGTCACGACCAGCTCGAAGCGATCGACCTCCAGCGGCACAATCTGGCGGGTCGCCAAGGTATTGCTGATCTGCTGCACTACCAGGTTGGGGAAAATCGAGAGTACTGACAGCGCTCGCCGTCCGAACTCGGGCCGCCCCGCCATCAGCGAGGGATCGGCCAGTTTGTATTCGGTGGTCGCGGCCTCCTGGCGGAAGGCCGAGGCTTCGGCCTCGTCATCGCCCTTGAAGGATTGAATGTGGCCGTGATTGGGCCCGGTGGTGGTGGTGCCCTCGGCGGTGGCGCGATGGCTGGTGAAGGTGGCGTGAAACAGATGAAGCAGGCTGGCGTGATAGGGGTCGCGGGTATTTTCCGCGTACAGCTTCCAGTTGCTCCTGATTTCCTGCCGGCTGTAACCCAGAATTTGGATTGGGCGATTGAACACCCGCGCCAACTCTTCCACTACCGCGCTGCCGAGGTAATCGGACAACGCGGGCGCCTGCGGACTGAAAGAGCCAAATAGAACCCCCTGGCAGGATTCCAGCCGCAACTCGGTCAGGCCATGATCGGACAAGCTGAAGTCGGCCGGGTAGCCGCCACGGCCGTTGACCCCGGCGCGAAAGGGAACGCCGCGCAGGCGCCCGGCCAAGTCATAATTCCACTGATGGTACGGGCAGACGATGGTTTTGAGCCGACCGCGCGGGGCCCTGCACACCATCGCGCCGCGGTGGGCGCAGCGGTTGAGCAGCAGATGGAGCTGCCCCTTGAGGTCTCGAGTTGCCACCACCGGCGCGCGCCCAATGGTGGTGGTGCGAAAGGCGCCCGGCTCGGCTAGTTCCGCCTCCAGCCCGACGTAACTCCAAATGGGCCCCTGCCACAACCGATCCTGCTCTTGCTCCTGCACCTCGGGATCGACAAACAGTCGGTAGGGGATACAGGTGCAGTCCAAGCTGGAGCGGTCGGGCTGGGACGCGTCGCGCCGCGCGTTATCCATGGCTGACCTCGGTCTGAACTCCTGATCGTGCTTTAACCGGCGGTCTGCACAGGGTCAAGGGGAAGCGGCGCGGTGGCTGGGCCGGGGGCAGTTGCTCATGACCAGCGACCCACCCACGCACGGATGAAACTGGGTATATCTAGGCTGCGGCGCCGTCAGCGGCCAGCGCAGAGCGTGGATTTCATCGCCCCGGTTGCCCCATCGCTCCTGCCTGATCCTGGAAGGGATTTAAGGGGTAGGCACATTTATCGCCCCGAGGCTTTGCCTGCGAGCTGAGCCAACCGTTATTTTCAAAGCCAGGGGGATGACCGGATGCGCCGCACGGCAGAAAAGGAAAAGCCCTCTGGTTAAGAGGGCTTTTCCGTTTCTCGAGGCCCTGAAGAAAAGGGCCTCGGCTCGTCCCTAGTCTAGCCTCACGGTATCTTGAGCCAGCCCCTTTTGCAGGGGAGTTTTGGGAAGCTTACTTCTTCTTTTTCTTGCCGGCCTTCTTCTTCATATCTGCCTTGAGCTTAGGTTTGGATTTTGCTGCTTTTGAAACCGTCTTTTTTACTGGCATCCGATACCCTCCTCCCCATCGTGATTCTCTACTGGACGAGCTCCGAAACTTATCCGTGGCCTAACTTCAGCCACCAAACGCCAGCGATTATAGAAACCTGTTTTCCAAAATGCAACACGCTGAGCTCAGATTTTAAAAAAAAATTATAAAACGAGAACAGCGGCCATCTGACCTTTGGTTTTCAGCAATTAAAATGGCGTTCAGAGATAAGGTCAGCTTGAATAACAAGCCACACCAGGTTTACGATCAATCGATGCTGCGAGTTAGCCAATGGCTGAAGCGAGAGCGGCTGTCTCTAATCCTGCTGGGACTACTGGTCGCACTTTCGCTTAACTGTCTGCTAGCCCCGCGCGGGGTGCGAGATCTGCTGATCCTGCGCCAGGACCGGATCGCGCTGGGAAATCAGATCGTGCGCGATGCCCAGGAAAATCATCAACTGGTTATCGATATCGATAATTTGCAACACAATGACGCTTATATCGAACGCTTAATCCGCAAAAACCTGGGCTATGTACGCTCTGATGAGTTGGTTTACCGATTTCACTCTGACAATACTGCTAGCGTAAGCTCACATTGACATATCCGGGCTCGGCCGGTTTTCCCCGCCTGTTGTTTCATTCGAGGAGCTGGCCAACAATCCTTTCAAATTCACCCGCCCGACCCTTGGCAATTGTAAAGTTTCTCGATGACCAACGCCGAAGCACTCCACCTCCAGTCTACCCCCGCAAACGGCCGGCACGCCCTGCTCATTCTGTTTCTAACGGTCTTCATCGACTTGCTGGGCTTCGGGATTGTCATTCCTTTCCTACCCTTGTTTGCCGCTCAGATGCACGTGCACGCCGCCGGCATTGGGCTGGTTTTGGCCAGCTATTCGCTGATGCAATTCCTGCTGGCCCCGGTTCTGGGCCGGCTTTCCGATCGTATCGGACGCCGGCCCATCATAATGCTGGGACTGCTGGGTTCGGCGTTGGGCTACTTACTGTATGGTTTTGCGACTACGCTGACTGGATTGTTGCTTTCCCGAGTCCTGCATGGCGGATGCGCCGCGACGATTTCCACCGCCCAAGCCTTTGTGGCCGACACCACCACCCCAGGCAAGCGCGCCCATGCGATGGGAATGATCGGCGCGGCCTTCGGCTTGGGCTTTGTCCTAGGTCCTGCGGTGGGCGGATTACTGGGCCATTATGGATTGCGGGTGCCGGTATTTTTCGCCGCCGTCCTCTGTCTTGCCAATTTTTGTTTTGCCGCCTGGAAATTGCCTGAGTCCCATACCAAAGCCGATCCGGCCGCGGCGCAAAGTAGCCTGATGTGGACCCTGACCGAGCCGTGGCGGCGCCTGCCCAAGCTCGTGACCGGCGGCGGTCCTGGCTTAATGTTCGGTCAAGCCTTTCTGCTGACCTCAGCCTTTGCGGTGCTTGAGACCACCTTCGCCTTGCTCGCCGCCCGCCGATTTGGCTATCGCGCCGGTGCGATCGGCGGCCTGCTGGCCTATGCCGGGTTGCTCCAAGCGCTGACTCAGGGCTACATCGTTGGCCGCCTGACGCGCCGGCTACAGGAGGAACACCTGATTCGCGCCGGCGCGCTCCTGATGGGGTTGGGAATGGCGATACTGGGTTTAACCGCCAGCACACTTTTGCTGTTCATCGCCCTGGCCCTAATCGCGCTGGGCTACGGATTGTCCAGCCCCGCCATTGCCAGCCTGCTTTCCAAGCACACCGAGATCGCCGCTCAAGGCCAGGTCCTCGGACTTAATCAATCGGCGCTGTCGTTGGCTCGAATCTTTGGTCCACTCGTGGGCGGTAGCCTGTTCCAGCTCGCCGCCGGTCCAGGAGCTTATCTGGGCGCGGCTGCGCTCAGCGTGGGCGCACTGGCGCTGGCGCGTTCCCTGCCCACCCGCAGCGCCCTATCCGGCGGAGGAAAGTGATGGCCTGGGTAATCGTCGTGCATGTCTTCGGCGTGATCTTTTGGCTGGGCAGCCTGTTGGTTATCTGTTCGCTGTTGGGACGGTCCGCCGATACCGCGGCCGGCGGCAAGAGCGAACTTATCGGTGCCACCCGCCGGCTTTTCAACGGTGCGCATGCCGGAGCACTGATCACGATCGTCTGCGGCATCATCCTGATCGCGATGGATCCGGTGGTGATGGCCGAAGGCTGGATGCATCTGAAGTTGGGGCTGGTGCTGCTGCTGATCGGCGCCGACCTGCTCTTGTGGCGGCGGATGGTCGCACTGGAAAGCAATCCCAGCGCGCTTGGGCGTAGCCAGTTCGCCATGCTTCATGGGATCATCAGCCTGCTGTTATTGGGGATTCTGATCCTGGTCTTCGTCCGCCCGTTTTGAGCAGAAATCAAGCCAGGGAGGGCCGAGCTGCTCCGAAGATAGGCCCTGAACGCGCGGTATTAGGCCGGCGCGGCGCGGACGGGGAGGCGGCGGGCCAGGGCCTCGGGGTGGGCGAGCCGCTCCAAGCCCAGTTCCAGCGCGCGCAAGTCGCGGCATTCGATCAGCCGGTCGGCCACGCGCGCATAGGCCGCGATCGCGCTGTCGCCCGTCCCCCAGCGCTCGCGCGCCTCGGGCGTAAGCCACAGCACGGTATGGCATAGACGGCGCGCTTGCAGGAGCAAATCGGCGCGCGGCGGGCGGCGATTGTTGCGCCCGTCGCCCAGAATCACGATCACCGTGGCGGGCGTGAGCAGGCGGCGGCGAGTGGCGAGCAATTCGTTCAGCGCCCGGCCGAAATCTGATCGCGCGTAGAGGTCTAGCGGTGGGGTTATGACGAGATGGCCCTGTTCGAAGCTGGCTTCGGCCAGGCGATCGATGAAGACGAAGCTGTTGACGCGGCGGAAAAGATCACGCGCCCCGGCGATCAGCGCCAGCATCAGGGCCGAGGCGTAACGCACCGAGCCCGAGACGTCGCCCAGGATTAGCAAGTCGAAATGGCGCGGCCGGCGCGCGCGCCACTTTAAATCGATAAGCGTGCCGCCGCGCGAGACCGCGGCGCGGATAGTGCGGCGAATATCCACTCGGCCCTGGCGCGCGTGCTTGAGCCGGCGGCCTAGGCGCAGCCGAAAGCGCCGGCGCAGCAGGGCCAGGGTCTGTTGGGCCTGCTCATAATCCAACTCGTTGTAAGTGGCGAAGGGGCGGCTTAACGCGGCGCGATGCCGGGCCAGATGACCCGGCATCGCACTGGTCAGTTGCGCCTGGTGCTCGGCCCGCTCGTCAGTCGTCGAGGCCTGCTCAGGGCCGCCAGATTTTCCCGCCTCCCGATCCTCGGTGCGGGGCTGCGCCCGCGGCCGTAAGCCCGCGGTCGGCTCGGGCTGGCGCGGGGGGTGGGGCGCGCCACCGCCGCTTTGGCCCTGGCCGTGACCGCCCGCCATCCCCTGCCAGCTCTGGCCCTGTCGCGCCGCGGGCGTCCGGAGCAGGCCGGCGCGAAAGAAGCGCGCGAATTCCTGGTCGAAAGTCGCGCGGTCCGCTTCGTCCTTGATCAAACTGGCGGACAGAGCCTCGCGCAAGCGCTCGCGCTCCAAGCCCGTGGCCGCTACCGCCGCAATCGCGTCGAGGCTTTCGGCCACCGAAATCCGCACGCCTGCGGCGCGTAGGCGCACCACGAATTCGTGCAGCCGTGAGCGGAGTGTCACTTGGTGCTACGGGCTAGCAAGGCTGCCCCTTTACCTTCGACCAGGGTCCGATCGGCTTCGTGTTTGAGCAGCAGGCCCAAGGTTGTTCGCAATGCGGCCGCGTCAAGTTCTTTGATTTGCAAGGCCAGCAGCGCACGGGCCCAATCCAGAGTCTCTGCGATAGAGGGTGGTTTGATCAGCTCCAACTTGCGCAATGTGTTGACGAAGCGGGCTGCCGCGGCGGCCAAGGCCGGCTCGAGCTCGGGCAGTTTGAGCTCCAGGATTCGTCGTTCCTGCTCGATGCCGGGGAAGTCGATAAACAGGTACAGGCAGCGCCGGCGCAGCGCCTCTGACAGCTCGCGCGCGCGATTGGAGGTCAGCACCACGACTGGGCGCAGGGTGGCGCGAATGGTTCCTAGTTCAGGGATGCTGACCTGGAAATCGGAGAGCAGCTCGAGCAGAAAGGCCTCAAATTCTTCGTCCGCCTTGTCGATCTCGTCGACCAGCAAGACCACCCGCTGCGGCGAGGAGATGGCCTTGAGCAGCGGGCGCTGGAGCAGGTATTGCGAGGAGAAGATGTGCTCGGAGAGTTCTTCCCAACGCAGGCCGCCGGCCTCGTCCGCCTGCAGGCGCAAGAGCTGTTTTTGGTAATTCCATTCGTACAGCGCGCGCGCCTCGTCCAGCCCCTCGTAACATTGCAGTCGCACCAGTTCCAGACCCAGCATCTCGGCCAGCACCTTGGCGACCTCGGTTTTGCCCGCGCCGGCTGGTCCTTCGATCAAAAGCGGCTTCTCCAGGCTGAGCGCGAGCTGGAGGGCGGTGGCGACCCGCTCGTTGGTGACATAGCGGGCGCGCTCCAGCGCGTCGGCGATAAATTGGGGCGTGACGGTCACAGCAAAAGCATCGCCGCCCCCGACTCCGTAGTCAAACCGGGCCTGGGCGCGGCGGTTGCGCCCACGGTGCGACTGCGCTAGCGCTCAAGCAGCGACTGCGGTGGTTTAATCGCTCTTCAAAGGAGGCAGCCTCATGGGAGAAATCCTCGGTATCGGCGCACCCCACAATCCGATGGTGTGTTGGAACGACCAGCGTATGGCGCACGGTCACGAGGTTGTGATGCGGGCGCCCAAAATCGCCCCGCGCTATCCCGATCGCGCCGCCTGGCCGGCGCCGCTTCTGGCCGATCTCGGCGCCGACCAGGGGCTGAGCACCTCGCACCGCTACCATGAGGCTTATCGGCGCAATTTCCTCAAGCTTCAGCGCGTGATCGCAGGGTTCAAACCCGATTTTATGATTATCGTGGGCGACGACCAGTATGAAAATTTCACCGAGGAGATCATCCCACCCTTCTGTGTCTTCGGCCTGGAGGACAGGGTGGAGATTCGACCTTGGAGCCATGGGGTTGGCGGTAAAGGGCTCAATCAATGGGGTGAGCCCGAAGATTATGTTTTTACCTTGCGCGGCCATCGCGAAGCCGCCAAGTACATTACCACCGCGCTCATCGAGAGCGGTTTTCCCATGCCCTACGCCTACAAGCTGCGCCATCTCTCGCACGCCTTCGTCAACCCGATGCTATTCTTGGATTGGGAGCGCACCGGCTTTGCGGTCCCGATCGTACCGATTCAGGTCAATTGCTACGGCAGTTCGGTGCTGGTGGCCAAGGGTTTCGTCGATCATCTCTACCATGATCTCGCCGCCGCGGGTTCGCCCGACCCGCCCGCGCCCACGGCGACAGGCTGTTGGAACCTGGGCCTAATGCTGGCAGATCTGTTGGAGCGCAGCTCCTATCGCGTGGTCATCATGGGCTCCGCCAATTTGTCTCATTCCTTCCTGGCCTCGCGCACCGGCTACGTGCTGTGCGATCTGGAGGCCGATCGGCGCGTGATCGAGGCGCTGGAAGAGGGCCACCTGCGCTACCTGGCTTCCTTGTCCAAAGAGGAAATCGAGGAGACGGGCTTGCACGAGATTCTCAACTGGACCGTGCTGGCCGCGGCGATGGATCGGCTTGGCTACCAGTGTATGCTGCAGGACTACCTGGGGGATAATCACATGTTCCTGTCCACTGCGTGCTGGGCCTGGTTCGGAGCCCCGGCGCGCTTGGCGGAGATCAAGGCCCAGACTGCTTAACCACCGGAGGAAACCACCAATGCGCCGCAGTATCGAGCGGATCATCACGACCCACGCTGGCAGCTTGCCCCGCCCCGACGATCTCACTCAGATGATGTGGGAGCACGCCGAGGGCAAAACATTAGACCAGGAGCGGCTGGGGCAACGGGTCAAGCAGGCGGTGATGGAGGTCGTCACGCAGCAGCTCGCGGTCGGCCTGGACGTAGTTAGCGACGGCGAGATGAGCAAGCCCGGCTTCAGCAACTATATCGGCCAGCGGCTGTCCGGTTTCGAGGCCAGCGGACCGCGCAAGTTCGTCGCCACCGATATCGCCGACGTGCCCGGTCTGGGCCGGCGCGCGGGGCAGAGCGAAGCCCAGCGCCGGATGGTGATGCCGGCGTGCGTGGGGCCGATCGCAGTGCGCGATCGGGAGGCGGTCCAGGTGGATATCGCCAACTTCAAGGCGGCCCTGGCCGGCCGCGATCTTGACTTGGCATTCATTCCGGCGGTGACGCCCAGCCATCTGACCTTCAATTTTCCCAACCGCTACTACGGCTCATTCGAGGCCTACTTGGCGGCGGCGGCCGACGCGCTCAGCTATGAGTACGAAGCGATTGTCGCGGCCGGCTTCAATCTGCAACTGGACTCGCCCGATTTGGCGATGGCCGGTCACAGCTTCTCCGACGGCACCGAGCCGGTGGACCTGCAGAAGTACGTGCCGGTGGCGATCGAGGCGATCAACCACGCCATTCGCAAGCTGCCGCCCGAGAAGGTGCGGCTGCATCTATGCTGGGGCAACTACGCCGGCCCCCATCACAAGGACGTCGAGTTGCGCCGAATCATCGCGCCAGTGCTCAAGACCCGCGCCGGTTTCATTTACGTGGAAGGGGCCAATCCACGCCACGAGCACGAATGGGAAGTCTGGCGCGAGGTCAAGCTGCCCGAGGATAAGGCCCTGATTGTCGGCATGATCGACACCGTGACCAACCACGTCGAGCACCCGCGCGTGGTCGCGCAGCGCTTGGAGCGCTACGCCTCGGTGGTCGGTAAGGAGAACGTAATCGCCGGTACCGACTGCGGCTTCGGCACCTTCGTGGGGTGGTCCAACTGCGACCCGCAGGTGGCTTGGCTCAAGCTGGAGGCGCTGGTAAATGGAGCGCGGATGGCCTCCGAGGAGCTGTGGTAGAGGGCTAAAGCTGCTCCAGCACGCGGCGCAGCCGCAGGAAATCTTCGCGGTAGCGCGCGCGCGAGTAGGCGCCGCGGATCACATAGCCGGGGTGGTACATCGGATAACAACGCCATCCCTGATGGGCGTGCGGGGCCGGGCAAGCGGGATCGAAGGGCACGCGCGCGCCAGCGACATGATACCAGGCCAGGCGTCCCAGGCAGGCGATTATCGGCGGGGAGGCAAGGACCAACTCGGCGTGCAGGAAGCGGCGGCATTGGGCGATCTCACGCGGGCGTGGATCGCGATTGCGTCCCTTGCGGTCGCGCGGGCTGCATCGTACCAGGTTGGTGATAAAGACCTCGCTCAGGCCGGCCTGCTCGATCATCTCGCGCAGCAAGTCGCCCGATCGATCCCCCAGAAAGGGCACACCGGTGCGATCGCCGCCCAAGCGTCCGGGTGCGATTCCCACAAATGCTACCCTGGCTGGGAGGTCGCCGGCCCCGGCGACCACCTGGGTGCGGCCGCGCGCCAGCGCCGCGCAGCGCCGGCATTGGCCCATCGCCCGGGCCAATGCGGCCAATTGCGCCGCAGGCGTCAAGAGGGGCGCGGCGGTGCAGGCTGTCATCTTAACCTTGTTAACCTTGCTGGTTTGAATCCGTACGTTGGAAAACTATTCGCGGGGCACGGCGGCGTTCCAAAAACAATTGCGCGCGATAGCGCAGCGCACCGACCTCCAACTCACGCGGGCTTTGCCGCAGGTCGTCGTTGAAAGCGGACAGTTCCTGGCACAGTCGCTCTATGTCGATTCCCGCGTAGCTGGGGCGCAGATCCTCCAGCGCCAGCATTGCTTGGGAGAGCAGATTGATGGTGGCCTGACGACCACCGCGCTCGAAGCGCAGATGGAGCCCAGCGGCGATGCGATTGAGTGCTTCCAGCAGTGGTCTGTCTTGCTCCGTACTGTTAGCCAGAAGCTCGAAGCTTTCGCCGGCGGCGAAATAGTCGCCCTGGTTGAAGCGCGCGATGGCAGCGTGCAGATCGAGCTTAGGTCCGTCGTCGGTCATGTTGTAAGCTGCGCCTTGCCCCGGGGTTTCAGAGCCGCTCTTTTTCCTCGACCGTGCGGAATTCCTCGTCGGCCAGGGCGCGGACCTTCTGGCTGCCGTACAAATTGTAGAGTTGGAACAAGGCGCTCTTGTGCGGACGCACCTTGCCCAGCGGGCATTGCCGCCAATCCTCCAGCGACTCGTCGCAATAACCCATCCGCCGCTCGCCGCATTTGGGCTGCAGGTAGAGCGCTAGCTCGGGCAGCACGCGTTTGATCTCGGCCCGCATCAAGGCCACCATTCGCCGAATTTCCCACTGCGCGCGCACGCATAGACGAACGTCGCAGATATGGAGCAATTCGGCAAAATTCACCATGATTTGGAAGTTAGTGGGGGCCGCGTTGGGCAGCACGAAGCGGGCGTCTTCGGCCGGCACCCCGGCTTTAAGAGCGCGCGCGTAGAGCTGGGAGATCTGCTCGCTCAGTTCGGCGTAATCTCCGCTCAGGCCGGCGCGTGCCCACGATTCCGGCATTACGTAGGTTAGCCGCTCCTCTTTAAACTTGACGTAGCGCTGGCTTTGCTGTTCGAAGCTAATTCCGATGCGGTGGCGGACCAGCTGATGGGATAGCGAGCGCGAGACGCCCGCGATGGCGAACCAGAAGACCACCTGTTCCAGCGGCGAGGCGTGGCCGGTTTGCAGCCGCTCGCCGATGAAGCCGCGGATGCGCTCGGGGCTGATGCGCTGGTCGCGGATCTTTTCCCAGATCTCGATTGGGCTGTCGGCCGAATAGCAGGTGCGAAAAGCGGCGTAGAGCTTCTCTTGCGGCATCGCCGCATAGTCCACCAGCCTGACCTGCATTGTCGCCTGATTATCCATCAAGCCTATCATTATAGACTTGGCAAGTCGGCGGCAAAGCCTCTGACGCGGCCTTGTCCACAGCACCAAGCCCGCGCTGGGGCGTTCTTACCCGGCCCGGTCGGAAGCGGCGGAGGGGAAGTTGAAATCCAGGATCTGATCCACCGGCCATGGGCATTGGCTGGGTAAGCTGGTCTCAACCAACCCGCTTTCCACGCTGGCGGCGTGGCGGGCGCGCTGGTAAGCGGCCTCGAGCGCGCTTGCGAATCGGGATCCCAGGCTGGGGCTGCGCGCCACCAAATCAGCCAGCTCCAAGCGTTGATCGTGCATTGCAACTAGCCATTCGCGGCATCGCCGAACTGGCTGATGATGCCATTGAAGCAGGTACATCAACAGCCGTGCGAGATGAGCAAACCACAGCCGCGCTTCGCGCTCACCCAGCCGCTCAATCTCCTCCGCCAGCCGCGGCCAATGGATAGCTTCGGGGCGGTGCTTGCGCAGGGCCTCGGCGGTCACCAGTGCCCATCGATGGAAGTCGCGCCGATAGAGCGCGCAGTGGGCGAAGCGATCGGCAAAGCAAGGTTCGGCGCTGACCACGACGGGGTCGTCCCACTCCATCCAGTCCGCGATAGCGACCGCCGCGCTCGCCAGCCGCTCGATGTCGTACGCCCGCATCGAAGCGATTGTCAGCTGTGAGCCCTCGCGGTTCAGCTCTAGTGTTGCCGGCGCTAAATCGCAGGTGGTTCCCGGAGCGCTCGCGCAAGTTGGTTGGAATATAACTCGCTGCTCGTCCAGAATGACTTCCCAGCTATCGCCTGTTGCTTGCCCCAAAGCAGCAGCCAGCTCCCGCCGTTGCTCGACTTCGGCTAGCGCTAGCCATCCTTGGCGCGCTCGCGCTGGCGGCTGGCGAGGCTCGATTAGCACGGCCGTGAGCTGCATCGGAATTCCATTATATAGCACAAGAGAGTCGCGGTTGGATGTCAAGCCGCTTGCCGTCAGGCGCTCGGGAAGAAACACTGGCAAGCGATGGCTTCGACCCAATGGACTTTTAGCTCATGGCGGTCGGCATGGTGGGGCCGGCTGATGCGCCCACTGCTGTTCAAGCTTGAGCCCGAGACCGCCCACCGCGTGGTGCTCAGTCTGGTTGCGGCTTGGCCGGCGATGTTTGCCGGCACCGATTCACCGGTACTGAAGCAGGATCTATGGGGAATGCCGTTCTCCAATCCGGTCGGACTGGCCGCCGGATTGGACAAGGATGGGATCGCGGTGGACGCCTGGCAAGCGTTGGGCTTCGGCTTGGCCGAGGTTGGCACCGTGACCGCGTCCCCGCAGCCCGGCCATCCGCCGCCCCGGCTCTGGCGTTTGCCCGAGCATAGGGCGCTGATCAATCGGCTGGGCTTTCCTTCTCAGGGCAGCGAGCGGGTCGCGCGGCGTCTGAGTCGGCTGCGCCAGCGCGGGATTGGCCTGCGGCTGGCGATCAACTTAGGACCCAATCGCGACACCCCGCCCGAGCGCGTGGCCGAGGAACTGGCCCAAATGGCGCACACGTTAGCGCCGCTGGCCGACTTACTGGTCGTCAATCTGAGTTCGCCCAATACGGCGGGCTTGCGCCAATGGCAAGCGCCCAATTTGATGCGTGCTCTGATCACGCAAGCTTTTCCACGCCCCTGGAGCGGAGCGCGAAAACCGCCGCTGCTGATTAAGCTGGCCCCCGATCTGGATCCCAGCCAATTGGCGCTTATATGCGATCTGATGCTGGATTTGGGGGTGGACGGCGTGGTGGCCACCAACACCACGATTGCGCGCGAGGCGGTAGGCGTTCGCAGCCCCCATCCCGGCGGACTCAGCGGACCACCGCTGCGAGAGTTGGCACGCGGGGTGATTCGCACTATTTATCGACGTAGCGCGGGGCGCCTGCCGATTATCGGCGTGGGTGGAGTGGCCAGCGCTGCCGACGCCTATGGCCATCTGCGCGCGGGTGCCCGGCTGGTCGAACTTTATACCGGGCTGATCTACGAAGGGCCTGGGCTGCCGCGAGCCATCAAGCGGGGTCTGACTCAATTGCTCGTTCGTGACGGCTTCGACTCAGTCGGCCAGGCGGTGGGTATAGACGCCTGAAGGGTTGCGACCAGCCCACTTAAATACGGCGTCCGATTGGTGGCGCCGGGAGGGGAGTAGCGAGATGGACCAGGGCTTTCTGGTTGACGAAAATTGGCTGACAAGGCATGCGACGGATCCCACCGTGGTCCTGATCGACACTCGCCCGGCTGCGGAGTACTGGCAAGGCCATCTTACCGGCGCGCGTCATTTCGATCCCTTTCCGTTTCATTGTTACGACACCGGGCCCAAGGGACTAGCTGAATTCATCGAGCAGTCGCAGTGGATTTTGTCGGCGCTGGGGGTAAGCGGGGACGAATCGCTGGTGTTCTATGAGAACAACTCCGGCTCACGCGCAACGCGCGGGGCTTGGCTAGCGGAATACCTGGGTCATCCCCGGGTCGCGATTCTCGACGGCGGCCTGGGCGCGATGCGCCAGCCCGCGCTCACGGCGGAGGCTGCGCCATATCGGCCGCGGCGGTTTGAGGCGCGGCCGCGGGCGGGGCTGGTAGCGACCGCCGCGAACATCATGGACTGGCGCGAGGATGCGGGTCATGCGCTGCTCGACGTGCGCAGCGCAGCGGAATATTACGGCGAGAACGTGCGCGCCAAGCGCGGGGGTGCGATTCCCGGCGCGCGCTTTCGCGAATGGCAACTTAACAACGACGCGCAGGGGCGCTTTTTATCTCCCGCGCAGTTGCGCGACGCTTTTGGTGCGCTAGGGCTGAGGCCTGAGCAGGACGTGGTGACCTATTGCCAAGGCGGTTATCGCGCCGCGCACGCCTTTTATGCGCTGCGTCTGGCGGGCTTTACGCAGGTGCGCAATTATCTGGGCTCATGGGGCGAGTGGGGCAATCGCGACGATCTTCCTATCGTGACGCCGCGGCGTCACGCCTGACGCCGGGTAAGCGCGCGTTGACCAGTACGGGCACGCCGGCTGGCGGGCGCGCTGTACCTCTCTTGCTGTTGGCAGGTTTCGAGCCCTTTGGCGGGGAGCGCTTCAACCCCTCAGGCCAGATCGCGCGTCAGCTCGAAGGCGAAGTGATTGGCGGCTTGCTGGTGCGTGCGCTGGAGTTGCCGGTGACTTACGGCCGGGCCCCCGCTCTGCTGGCGCGTGCCATCGCTGAGCTCTCCCCGGCGGCGATGCTGGGGCTGGGCCAAGCCGGCGCGCGTGCTGCCATCGCGCTGGAACGAATCGCGATCAATCTGATGGATAGCACGGCGCCTGACAACGCCGGGGGCCGGATGCGTGACCAGCGCGTGGTCGTCGGCGGTCCCGACGCCTATTTCGCCCGCCTGCCGCTGCGCCAAATTATGCGCGCTCTGGACCGCCGCCACATCCCTTGCGAGTTGTCGCTCAGCGCCGGCTCTTTCCTTTGCAACGCCGTGATGTACGCGGGCTTGCACGAATTGCGCCGCCGCCCTCACGTTCCCTGTGGCTTTCTGCATCTGCCTTACGACACCGCCCAGGCCGTGCACCATCGCGGCACGCCCAGCCTGCCATTGGACTTAATGGCGGCGGCGGTACGGACCGCAATCGCGGTAATTGGAGCTTGGCGATTTAAGGCCGCGAGTTAGTCAAGGGAACTTGGGGCCCTGGCGGCGGTTTGAGCGCCAGCGCGGCGGCATTATGCTGGCGCGCATGCAGCAAAATTTCGCGTAGCTTGACCGGATTGACAGGCTTCTTGAAGATGGCGCCTTCCAAGCCCTCCAGCCGGCTGCGCTTAATAATATGATCCTTATCGTAATGGTAGGCGGTCATCATGACCACCGGTAGCGCGGGCAATTCCTCGCGCACTTGCAGATAGAACTCGTAGCCGTCCATCTCCGGCATCACTACATCTGAGATCACCGCGTCCACTTTGACATTACGCAAAATCGCCAGGGCGCTGCTGGGGCGCAGCGCGGTATAGACCACGCAGCGTTCGGCCTTGAGCACGTCGGCCAACGAAGTGACCACCGTTGGGTCGTCGTCCAGGACCAGCACCACCATCCCGCTCAAGGGCCATTCGCTGACCGCAAGGACCTCGGCGGCAACCGGGGTGGGCAAGTCGACCATGCGCCTACCCTGCACATAGTCGCGGGTCTCGTAGGTGCCTTGGCGCGCCATTTCATCCAAACGAACGATGATCTCCTGCACCCGCGCAACGCCGCTCCTAATCGACTCCAGGCGCTCGCTTTCCACCACCAACTCGGCATCGCTCAGGTGTCCTTCCACCGCGCGTGCCAATAAGTCCACGTTGTTGAGGATGGCGGCCAACGGATTGTTGATTTCATGCGCTAAGCACACGGCGATTTCACCGGCGGTAGCAAGCTGCTCGCGCCGGCGCAGCTCGCGGATGTCGCGGGCAAAGCCGATGGAACCGATTTCGTGGCCCTGCTCGTCGTAGATCAAAGAGCCCGAGATCGCCACTGGGATGGATTGTCCCGCCTTGTTGCGAAACACAGTCTCGAAGCTGGCAATCTGGCCGTGATTGGCGCGCATCGCCTGCATCACCAGGCGTGCGTCCTGAGGCGAGCGATAGAGCATACGCACGTCGTGGCCAACCACTTCCTCAGGAGGAAATTGCAGACCAGCGCGTGCCCCATCGTTATAGTAGATAACGCTTCCTTGCTGATTGACCGCCACTACGATGTCGGGCGAGGTTTCAACCAGGCGCTGGAGGTATTTTGGATCCAGTGACAACATCGGTACTCCGCATCCCTCACCGGCAACCTACGTCCCCCAGCCGGGTGCCTGACCACCTGAAGCTAGCATTGCGCAGGGTCTGGAGCTTTGCAAGTGTGGGAAAATCCGTCCTATGCCGAGGCGACGAGAGGAAAAGCGGCCGGCCCCGACCTTGGCGAGTTGCTAATCCAAGGAAATTGCTCATAAAATAAACCGCTGATCGCCGGTATCCGAGCGGGGCCGCGCGGGTCAAGACTGGAACTGTGGCGCTATCGAGAAAGCGTTAGCCAAGCGCGCAGAGGCAGCGCAAGCACAATCCGCTCAGTAGCTGAAAAGGGGTTTGCCGATGGCACAGCCGCTTACTTTCCAGGTTTTGCCCAGCCGAGAATATGTCTTGTCCAGCGCCGAAAACTTCGTGCTTTATGTTCTTTTGGAAGCGCTGGCACAGGGCGGCGCAGGGGCGCGCCTGCCGCTCAACCTGGGGGTGGTGCTCGACCGCTCAGGCTCGATGTACGACGAGCGGCGACTTGAATTCGTGATCGAGGCTGTCAAATTTTTGATCGATAACCTCAATCCCGAGGACAAAGTTACCATCGTCGCCTTTGCTGATAAGGCCCAGGTCCTGACCTCGGGCGCGGCGGACGACAAGGCTGGGGCCAAGCGGGCCATCGACGACATCGATCTGCTCGAAATCGGCGGTGGTACCCAAATGGCGCTGGGGATGCGCGCTGCAATAACCGAGGTGCGCAAGAACTTAGGCGCGGAACGACTTAATCGAGTCCTAGTGCTCACGGATGGCCAGACTTACGAAGAGATGGCATGTCTGGAGTTGGTGCGGGCCAATCCCGACATCCAATTCTCGGCGATGGGAGTCGGGGTTGAGTTCAACGAAAAGCTGCTGATGCGCATCGCCCAGGATTCGGGCGGCAAGTACCATTTCATCGGTGACTCTGCCCAGATTCCCACCATTTTCGATGATGAATTACAGGGCTTGCGTGCCGTCGCGATTCGTAACGGCCGGATCGAAGTCACGCTCTCCCAAGGCGTTCAGATTCGCGAAGCCTTTCGGGCCAGTCCAGAAATCTATTCGCTCGGTGAGCCCTTGGTGGGCGAGGATCGCAAGGTCAGCTACCAGGTTGGCGACCTGGAGGCTGGCGTGCCGGGCTCGGTACTGCTAACCCTGGTCCTGCCGCCGCGCCGGCCTGGCCCGGTGCGGATCGCCCAGGCCAGCTTCCATTATCAGGTTCCCGGTGCGGCCGAAAGCGCGGTCAATGCCGATATCGCTATCGAATACACGCTGGATCGGGCCCTGACCAGCAAGGCCAGCGGGCGGGTCATGAACCTGGTAGACCAAGTCTCAATCGCCAAACTGCAGACCAAGGCTGAAGAGGAGTTGCAGGCGGGTAATGTGGACCGGGCCACCCGGCTTTTGGGCAACGCTATCCAGGGCACCCAACGCTTAGGCAACGTCAAGGCGACCCAAGCTTTGTCGGGTCTGATGGATCAGATCCGACAAACCCAGACCCTGGGGACACGGGCGGCCAAAACCACCTTGCTCAACGCGCAGGCGGTGGTGCGCAAGACCCAGATGCTCGATCCCAAGGCATTGAAAGATTTCAAGCCCGAATAAGTCTGGGCGCGGATGGCGGACGAAATCGACAACACAGACTAGCGCAAAGAGGCTAGGGCAACATGACCAAGTGTAGCGAGTGCGGATACGAAAACATGGATGGGCTGGACTATTGCGACAGTTGCGGGGCCAAACTGGCACCGGCGGCCGCCGCGGAAGCGCCCGCCCCAGCGCCCGGTGCGCCTGCACCTGAGCATCATGACAGCGGCGCCAACGGATCCGAGGCCGCGGCGGTGCGCGCACCGGCCCCGGAAGCAACCAGCACCGTTCCAGAGCCGGCTAGCGTCCAGGGACTGCAGGCCAGCGCAGTGGCGGCCGAAGCCGCGCCCGCTCCAGCGCCTTCGGCAGAAGAGCCCACCGGCGAGTTGCGCCCGCCGCCACCCAGTGCGCCGCCGACAGCGCCTGGCGCGGCGCCGACTTTCAAGGCCAAATTGAAGATTACGCGTGGCGGCCGGGTCGGACAGGAGTTTCCGCTGGAGGCGGGCAATAATCTGATTGGACGCTGGGATCCTGAAACCGGCTCCTTTCCCGAGGTCGACATGGAGCAGGACGACCCAGAGGCCAAAACCTCGCGCAAGCATGCCCTGATCCGGATTGAGGGGGACCAGATTACGGTGGAGGATATCGGGTCTCTCAACGGTACCTATGTCAACCGTGGCCAGCGCCTGGGCCCCGGCAATCCCGTCCCGCTCAAAAACGGCGACGAGGTCATCGTCGGTAAGACCTTTTTCAAGGTAATCGTCGAGCCGATATCCTGAAGCTGGCGGGAGTTTGGGCGGCGTCCGGGCTCAGCAACGGAAAATTACCGCGCACTGGGTTTGGCGCACCAGGTGACAGGGTGTTTCGGGTCGTGAGTGCAACGACGTCAGCGGCGGAGCTGTGGGCTCTGCGGAGCTGCCGTGTGCGGCGGGCGCCGGGGCGCCGGCGATGACCACCACCGGTGAGCCGCTGGCCACCGGCCATCTACTCGATGGCCGCTACCGCGTCGAGAAGGTCATCGGCGTGGGCGGGATGGGGCGGGTGTACATGGCCAACGACACCCGGCTGGCCAACCGCCCGGTGGCGGTTAAGGAAATGCTGGTGGGCGAAGGGCTCCATGAGCGCAAAGCGGTGGAAGACTTCGCGCGCGAGGCGGCCGTGCTGGCACCGCTTTCTCATCCCGGAATTCCCAACCTGATCGATTATTTTGCCGAGGGCGGCCGTCATTACCTAGTGATGGAGTATATCGCCGGCGGCGACCTTCAGGGCTGGCTGGATAAGCAAGGGCCCAAATTTCAGGTTCCCGAGCCCCAGGTCCTGCGCTGGGGCCGCGCGATTTTGGACGTGCTCTCCTTCCTTCATGCGCAGCAGCCGCCCATCGTTTATCGCGATCTAAAGCCCGGCAACATCATGATCAACAAAGATGGCCACGCCATGCTGATCGACTTTGGCATCGCCCGCTTCCTGCCACCGAGCGGCCGCGGTACCCAGATAGGCTCGGTGGGTTATGCCCCGCCCGAACAATATCTTGGCAAGTTGGAACCGCGCTCGGATCTCTATTCGCTGGCCGCTACGATGCATCACCTGCTGACTGGGCGCGATCCGCAGATGGAGCCGCCCTTCAGCTTTCCGCCCGTGCGCCAGCTTGCCCCGGCGGTGTCGGTCGCCACCGAGAGAGCGGTCATGATGGCGCTGGAGCTTGATGCGGCCAAGCGGCCCAGTTCGGCGGCTGAAATGATCGCGATGCTGCCCAATCCCGAGCCCGAAGGGGCCGTGGGAATCGTGCACAACCACGTCGTGGCCAACCCCTCACTAGCTAATCTCAAGACCGCGGTTCTGAACAAGCTGGCACCGGCCACACCGGCTGTGACCGCGCCGCCATCGGCCCCAACTGCCTCAACTCCGGTAGTCTCGCCGACGGCGAAAACCGCCGACCTCAAAGGGCGTATCGCCGCGCGCCCGGCGGTCGCACCAGCCCCACCGCAGCGACCTGCGGTGGTGGCGCACAAGCCCCCCACTCAATCCGCCCCGGCGCCTAAGCCATGGCCGCAGCGGCCGGCCATTGCGCCGGGAGCTGCGGTCAATGGAAAGCAGGGCGCGCGCCCGGTGGTCGCGGTTGCCACGGGGCCGGCGCCGGATGGCATGGCTAAGCCAGCGTGTGGCGCTAGCTTGATCGGCGTGAGTGAAGCGCGCCGCTTTGCGCTGACCGGTATGCAGGCGATCGTTGGCCGGCATACCGGTCCGGCGGATCGGGTAGATATAGATCTTGGGGTCTTGAGCCGGGGCAGCGAGCGAATTTCGCGCCGACACGCAGAAATTATCAAACGGGGCGACAATTATTTTATTCGCGACCTGGGCAGTCTCAACGGAACCTTTATCGTCGGAGTCGGGCGCCTGGGACGGGATCAGCTCTATCCCTTGAAGGATCGCGACCAGGTCGCTTTTGGCAGTGTCACTTTCGAGTTTCGAAAAGACGTCAAATGATTACTTGTCCTGAATGTGGCCAGACCGCCCCCGACGAAACCCGCTTTTGCGACCGCTGCGGCCGGGGTTTACACGATGTCCCTGCTCCTGTCGCGCTGGCTCCGCTGGCGGTGGGCACGGAATTGGCGGCGCGCTTCAAAATCGTCGAACTGTTGAGCCAGAGCTCGGAAGAAAATCGCTACCGCGCGCTCAGCTTGGAGGACTCGACCCGCGTAATCCTGCGCGAGCGCGAAGCGCCGCCACCGCTCGTGCTGCTTGAGGAGTCGGAGGCGACCAGTAGCGTCGAGCCGGCGCTCACCGAAGACCCCACCGGCCCCCATGCTAAAACCGCCGACCTGAGCCTGCGCGCGGCCGCTCAGGAGGAGGCCGTGCCCGCCGCCCAGGAGGTAGAAGCTTCGGCTCCGCTTTCAGCGGCGCCCTCCGAGCAAGCTCGGGTGGAACCGGAGGGCGAACCAGCGCCGCCCGCGTCCCCGGCGAACAACGGCGCAGCGCCGCCGCGTGCTGATCTAGGAGAAGTGTTCGAGCGCGTCTTGGCGCTGTCGCACAATCTGACCCATCCGGCCTTTTACTGCGCCCAGGAGGGCTTCGTGGCCCAGGGGCGTGCCTACCTGCTATATCGCGATGAGGGGCTGACGCCATTCGCGCGCGGCCAGCGCATTCCTCGCCAATCGCCTGAGCAGGCAATCTCAATCACGCTTCAACTCTGTCAGGGGCTGGCGTTCTTGCATCGCCGCGGGTTGCGTCTCAACGACCTCTGCCCAGCTTCGATGATGGTTGACTCCGCTGGCCGTCTGAAGCTGACCGGCCTGGATTATGTAAGCAACGATACCGAATTGCAGGAAGCCCCCATTCTCAACGATGGCTACACCGCCCCCGAGGTATATCGGGGCAAGAGTGTCGATAAGCGAGCCGATATCTTTTCCGCCGGTTGCGTGCTGTATTCCTTGCTGACTGGAGAGCGGCTGGAATGCGAGACGTGGCGGGAAGAGGCGGGAGCGGTGCGCTTGTATCCGCCCCACGTGATCGCGCCCGCGCTGGAAAAGACTTTACGGCGCGCCTTGGCATTCAAGCCAGGTGACAGGTTCCCTAACGTGGATGCTTTCAAAGCCGAGCTGCTAGGTGAGAATGCCGCCTTTTCGATGCGCTGCGGAGCGGTAACTGACGTGGGGATGGTACGCGAACACAATGAAGATGCGCTCCTAACCTGGGAATACTTTCGCGATTCCGAAGTCGAGCCGGCCAGCCGCTACCTTTACGTGATTTCCGACGGCATGGGTGGCGCCGAGGCAGGCGAGGTTGCGGCGGCGATTGCCGTGCAAACCATCCGGGATTATGTAGAAAATGGACGCACCGCGCACACGCCGCTGGCGGACTTACTCCGGGAGGCATTGGAGGAAGCAAACCGCAAGATCCTAGAGAAACAGGCGCAAGATCCGGCCAAGCGTGGCATGGGTGCCACGGCGGTCGCGGCCTTGATCGAGCCGCCCGAAGCCGCCATTGCCTGGGTGGGCGATAGTCGTATTTATCGATGGGAGCAGGGCAAATTGTACCAGCTCAGCAAAGACCATTCCTTGGTCCAACGCTTGATTGAGATCGGGCAAATCACCCCTGAAGAAGCCCGTCATCACGAGCATAAGAATGTGATCACGCGCTCGCTGGGGGCGCGTGCCGCGGGTCCGGCGGGGGCCGAGGCGACCGCCCTGCGGCTTAAGCGCGGCGACCGTCTGCTGCTGTGCAGCGACGGTCTGATTGCTCACGTGGAGGATTCGCAGATTGCCGAGATTCTCGGCCGCCAAGCAGATCCCCACGCGGCCAGTTTAGAACTGGTGGTAGCGGCCAACGCGGGAGGCGGCACGGATAATACGTCCGTGATTGTGATCGACACGCAATAAGTATGGCTGACAGCGCACAGGCTGAGGCCGGCAATACCGGGCCGTTAGCGACCGGCACGCTGTTACAAAACCGCTATCTGATCGAGCGCTTGATTGGTGGCGGCGGAATGGGAGTGGTTTATCTAGCGCACGATCAGCGCTTGGCCAATCGCCCCTGTGCCCTCAAGGAGATGGTCGATCATTTTATCGACCCCCAGCAGCGGCGCGAGGCCAGCGAATACTTCGCGCGCGAGGCTGATACCCTCGCCCAATTGCGCCACCCCGCAATCCCCGCCATCACCGACCGCTTCGACCACGCCAATCGCCATTACCTGGTGATGGAGTACGTCGAAGGGCGCAACCTGGAAGAAGAATTGGCCGTTGCCGGCCGGCCGCTGGCTGAGAGCCTGGTCGTCGATATCGCCCGCCAGTTGTGCGAGGTGCTGGCCTACCTGCACGGCTTCGTGCCGCCCATTGTGTACCGCGACATGAAACCCTCCAACGTGATGCTGACGCCCAAGGGCAGGGTGATGTTGATCGATTTTGGAATCGCCCGCCTGTTCAAGCCCGCCAGCAAGGGCACCATGATCGGCACCCTGGGTTTCGCCCCGCCCGAGCAGTATCAGGGCCAGGTCGATCCGCGCAGCGACATCTATTCGTTGGGGGCCACCCTGCACTTCATCCTAACCGCGCGCGATCCCGAAAAATATCCGCCCTTTAGCTTTCCTCCTGTGCGTTCGCTGCGCCCCACGACCTCGGTTAACCTGGCCGGCGCGGTAGATCGAGCCTTGAGCTACGACGCCGAGAAGCGCCCCGCCACTATCGGCGAGTTCCGCGACATGATGCTTTATGGCACAGGGCTGGAGGGGACGGCCCAAAACACAGTCAGCCCGCGCGGTGGGACCGCCGATCTCACCAGAATCACAATGCCAGAGCGCCCGGCGCCGCCGCGGACGCGGGCGCGCCGCAGCCGTCTGGTGCGGGCTATCCGGATGGCGGTGCTGGTGTTGTTGTTCGGCTCGGTCGCTTTTGGCGCGACCTACGTTTATTTCGATCCACCCCTGCAGCAGCGGCTGGGCTTGACTCCCTACCTGGACCAATTACCCTGGCGGCACGAACAACTGCTGGCCCAGTTGCGTGCCGACCCGCTGCGATTCGAGCGCATGACGGTGCAGCTTTCTACCCGCGAAGGTTCGCCGGTTTCGCCCCCGCAGGCCAAGTTCACCGACTCCCAACTGGCTAATGATCGCTACTTGAGTTGGGATGCCACTTTCAAAAACCGGCTGTATGGGATCGAGGGCAGCAGTCAGAAAATCCAGGCGCGCTTTTACGATCCCAACGGCTTGCAGGTCGCGGCCAGCAACGCCGATCGCTTCGTCAGTCCGGATGAAAAGACCACCGATTTTAGCGCCGTGGCGCTGCTCCCGGCGATCTCCCAGTTGTCCCGCGGCCCTTACACGATCGCGCTGTACCGGGACGATAAGCTGCTGGGGCGTGAGCAGTTTTCGATAGTCGAGGACCTGGCCGCCGAGAAACGGGCCGAGGCGGCGCAAGCGGCGGCGGCGGCGGCGGCCAAGAAAGCGGAGGAACAGCGTGAGCAAGACGCGCGCCGGCTGGCGATGATCGCCGAACGCCGCGCCCACCCGCTGGAACTTCTGAACATCTCTTTTCTCAATACCACCAAAACTGGAACCCCGCTCTCCGGCCCCTCCACGACCTTCAACGCCGCCAAGGTGTTGTTCGTGGGCTGGCAGGCAACCTTCAAGAACCGGCTCTTTGGCCTGGATATGAATCAGTATCGGGTCGACGCCGCCTACCAGGCGCCCGACGGTCGCACCCTGGGTAGTGTCGATGATGTCAGGATGGTCTCGGACAAGGCCAAAGAAGCCACCTTTAGCGGCCGAATCGGTAACTCTGCCGGTGGTGCCTTTCTACCCGGCTCCTATACGGTTAATTTCTACCTCAACGGCCAGTACTTGACCCAAAAGCACTTCCGCGTGGTGTCTACTCTAGCCAGCGCGGGCAGCAGCATGGGCGCAGGCAGCGGACTGGGCCTGCCCGCCGCCGCGCCGCCGCCCGTCAATTTCGACTCGCCAATGGTGGCCAGCGGCACCATCGACGGACTGGCGGGCCGTGACGGGATCGCCTTGGAAATGAGATTGCGGCCCCAACCCAACGGCTTCTTGCACGGCGAATTGGATATTCACCAGGCGGGCTACGGCTCCACTCCGATCGACGGCTTCGTGCGTGGCTCGCATATCGAGTTTCAAGTGCCATATGGCACCAAGACCCTTTATTTCGAGGGCGAGCGGCGTACCAGCGGCATGAGCGGCCATTTTCAATCCGAACCCGCCGGCGAACAGGGAAACTGGAATGCGCGCATCGACTAGCGGCTTGCCGTGCAACGGAGCTAGGGTCATTGTGAACGCTAAACCTATCAAGCCAGATTGATCTCAATGGCAAGCAACGTCTCTCGCGAAAAATTGTTGTTTTACGCCGTCGCCGGTGGTCTGGGCGGGCTGGGTGGCTGGGCTGCGGCGGAACCCTTCCTGGGAATCCATTCGGTGTACGGGCGCGATATCGTGTTAGGCGCGCTGATCGGTTTATTCATCGCGGCTTTCTTGGCCTCGATCGAGGCGCTCAGCGTCAGTCGTTGGCGCCAAGCTGCGCGCGCCATCTGGCAAGGTGGCCTGATCGGCGCCTGTGGCGGCGCCATCGGCTTGTTGATTGCCGAATTTACCTTCGACATCCTGGGTGGGCTCAATGGCCGGATCGTAGGATGGGGCGTGCTGGGAGTTGCGGTCGGCCTGGGGGTGGGGACCGCCGCCCGCTCGGCCGCGCGCCAGCGCAACGGCGCCTTGGGCGGCCTGTTGGGTGGGGCTTTGGGTGGCCTATGCTACCAAGTCCTGACGCTGACTTTTCCCCAGGTCTTTGGCCGTGCCATCGCGATTATCATCCTTGGCCTGTTGATCGGTTTCTTCATCGGCTTGGTCACCGAGCTACTTAAGCGCGGCTGGTTGATGGTCGTGCGCAGCGCCAGCCGCAACGCCCGCGAAGGGCGCGAGTTTCCCCTGATCAAGCCCGTCACGGTTGTCGGCCGGGCCGAGGAAAGCGACGTCGGGCTGTTTGGGGATCAAGCGGTGCTGCCTCAACATGCCATCATTCGGCGCGAGGGCAAGGTGTTTTACATCTCGCCCACCGCCGGGAGTGCGGTCAGTGTCAATCGCCTCCCGGTCAGCGGGCGCCAGATGCTCAAGAGCGGCGACCGGGTCGAAATCGGCGGGACCCTCTTCTTGTTTCGCGAGCGCAGCCAAGCCGCAGGTTCCTGAAGCGCGATGGCCCGCCCCGCCCTGCTCATGCTCGCGGCGGCCTTGATTTGCGCCGCGGCTTGCTCCACGGTGCTTCCCCCCGAACTCGCCCAGCCGGTTTCTCATCAGAAGCTAACCTACTATCCCGGCTTGGTTAAGGGTTTCGAGCACAGCTACCCGCCGCGCACGATGCTGGTGCTGCCAGTAATCGACAACTGTCTTGCCAACGCTCCCAGCGATGGCGCCGCAAACGGCGAACATCAGGTCGGCGTGACCACCGATGGGCAGGGCAATGTGCTCCAGCGGCTTTACCTGGGCCCGATCGCCGCCCAGGTGCAAAGCGCGCTAGTGGCGGCGGCCGACGAAGCCGGATTGCGAGCGCGCCCAAGCGATCGGCCCGGCTATGACGGCCAGTCCGCCGCCGCCGATTACGTCGTGCAGAGCGAGGTCACCCAATGCTCCCTTAAAAAAAACCGCATCAACGTAGGCGATCTGGGGCCGAACTGGCAAACCGTGGCTAACTTCTCGCTCAGTGTCACGATCTATAAACCGCCTTTCCGAATCCCCTTCTGGCAAGGCAGTAGTGCCCAGACCTACACCGATCCTCCCGATACCGGCAGCGGTTTGGACGAAGACGCGGCGCAGATCTACGATCAGCCGGGGCAGGTTTTATCGGTGGCCTTCACCCGCGGGGTCGAGGGGATCTTCGCGCGTCCCGACCTCCACGAACTGATCAGCGACGATCGCGTGCTGCGCCCTTCCGCCGGCACGCCCTGAGAGCATCGTTCGGTTATCGTAAAAAAGGGAAGCGGCTTATGGATTACAACGCCTATCAACATCTGGACCTGCGACTTCAACCCGGGGGCGTGATGTTGGTGACAATGAATCGACCGGAGGTGCTCAACGCAACCAACGCTCGCTTGCATTGGGAACTCAGCCACCTCTGGCGCGAGCTGGACGAAGACCCGGCCGTGCGAGTGGTTGTCATTACGGGCGCGGGGCGAGGGTTTTCGGCCGGCGGTGACCTCGAATTGCTACGCGAGATGAGCCGCGATCGCCAGCGCCTGCTCAAGACATGGCGCGAAGCCAGCGACATCGTTTACAACCTGCTGGCTTGCAACAAGCCCGTGATCTCCGCGATCAACGGTCCCGCGGTCGGCGCTGGCCTGGCGGTGGCCCTGCTGGCCGACATAAGCATCGTGGCCGAGAATGTGCGGCTGAGCGATGGCCATTTGCGCTTTGGGGTGGCGGCCGGTGATCACGCCGTTATCCTATGGCCGCTGCTGTGCGGGATGGCCAAGGCCAAGTACTATCTGCTCACGGCGGATTTTATCGACGGTAGGGAGGCCGAGCGCATCGGCTTGGTCAGCCTATGCGTACCTGCCGCCGAGTTGCTCCCCAAGGCGATGGAAATCGCGGGCAAGCTGGCGGCCGGGCCGCAGGAAGCGCTAGAATTTACCAAACGCGCACTCAACAATTGGATCCGCGCGGCGGGACCGGCCTTTGACGCCTCGCTGGCGTTGGAGATGCTTGGCTTTCTCTCCCCCGACGCGAGCGAAGGAATCACCGCATTGGCGGAAAAACGGCCGCCCCAGTTCAAAGGCTAGACTCCGCAGGCTAACCCGGCATGTCAGGGAGATGGCAGTGAAAATCAAATTTTTGGGCGTGCGTGTGCATGTGCGAAGTTTGCTCCCGTTCCTGATTGTGGCCTCGTTGCTCCCCGCCGCCAGTGTGCACGCTGCTCGCCACAAGGTCGATTGCCGACAGGTGATGGTCGCGCTCAATCAGGGCCAAAAGCCCAAAGCGGTCGCAAAAGCGCTGGGAATTTCCGCCAGCAGCGTTTACCGCTGCCGTAAAATGGGGCAAGCCGGTTCCAAACCTGCTGCGCCTCCTTCGGCCGGCAGATAAGCTGCCGCGCTTGCGATAATCCTGAGCGCTAGCTGGCCAAACCGTTGGGGGCAGCGCTGAAGAGACTTGGCCCAGGCACGATCGGTACGCTGCTCAGTTTGTTTTCGCCGTCTTGCCCCTATGGCTAAGGCACCTCATTGCCCTGTTTTAAATCCCCCTTGCGGAGACCTTCTCATATCCTGCTCGAAACCTGCCGCGATAAGCGCCTTTGAGCAGCAGGAAACACCAGTTCTGCCCTTTTCTCTTCGAATGTCACTCTTTTTCGCTTTGGCTTGCGTAAAATTTATGATATATGCGACGGCCATAATCTATACCGCGCTTTTGTCCGCTGAGGCGAAGAATCGGCGCGGGTGTGCTGCCCAAGGAGGTTGGTCGGCAAATGTCAATTGGTGTAGTCAAATGGTTCAGTCCTAAAAAGGGCTACGGTTTCATCACCATGGACGATGGCCAGGATGTCTTCGTTCATTACAGCGCCATAGGTGGCGTAGGCTTCCGCTCGCTCGAAGAAGGCGACAAGGTGTCGTTCGAGGTGATGCAGGGGCCCAAAGGCCTGCAGGCCTCCAACGTGTCGCGCCAAGAATAAAGCCGCACCAACGCGCCGCTGGGGGGCGGTCGCGCAACTCCATAATCTCTGCGCTACATCACTTTGGGGGAGGGGCGCCTTAGCAGGTCGCCCCTCGCGGCCTCGTCGCTCGAGCCCCCGAACTCTGCCGCCCCGGCCTTCGTTTAACCTCGATCATCGGGCAAGTCCGCGTCACGCGGGTCCATCCTTCGCCTTACCGCACAGCTTGACGCCGAGACCAAACGGCTCCGAGCTGATCAAATGCTCTTGCTGGAAGCAAAAGCTCCAACCAGGACGCAAGCCTCTGGTCATACTTGTATATCATAGTCATCTTGTAATTTAGTTTCGATATGGTCAGACTCCGATTATCGATACGAATGGATAAAGGAAAAACTTGAACGGGTGAACCCAAGGAGCTGCTGTCAATGAAATGCCCGCAATGCCAGCGAATGCGTGTCCGGGTTGAACGCCTCAGCGCGCACCATCCAAGTCTGGTGGAAGTTGCGGGTCAGGACCTCTGCCCAGCACGCATTCGAATCAGGGGCGGACGAAACCTGTGTTACGCACGCTGGCTACAAGACCCGGGCTGGACGGTCGATAGCCCCGGAGGTGGCGATATGGCGACGGCTAGAGTTTCGCCGCCCGCGGGCTTCGCTCAAGTAAAGGGGGACGGCGGAGCCCGTGGTCGATTAACCGCCGAAGGCGAAAGGTGAGCGCGTGGTCGCTAAACGAACCCGGCTGTCGTGCACCGTAATGATCGAACAACCGACTCTGTTCGCTGAAAAAAAACGGTGGTCATTACGAAGGAGGTGAAGGGCGGAGAACGGCCGCGGCGTAGCGATTGCGGCTGGCGGATTGATTGATGGAGTTCTGCCCGCGTGGTGGTCAGGCGGAGGCGAACACTTGCGGCTTTAGCGGTTCGCCCTATGGCGGGTGTGGAAATCGAAGCGAGCTTGAACCCCGGCCTTAAGCGTCAGATGTCGGGAGAGTTTCAGATGCGTCGGTACCACAATAATCGTAATGTCCAACTGGCCAAAGATTTGTCGCTCATCGCGGTGCGCAGCCAGATGCTGACCCTTAAGAGCGCGCCCGAGATCCTCAAGTTTTGCCACGATGTCGTAGCCGACTTGGTCAGCGAGCATATCCGGCTAACCGCCCTGATCGGTCAATCCCTCGCCACTAGGCGACGAACCCGCAAGCCTGCCAGAAGTCGGCGCGCAACTGGAGCGAAGCGGGCGATAACATTTAAACGGCCGCTATTCGAGAAAAACTGAAAAGAGCAGCTAAAAATGAATGGGGCGACAAATGAATGGGGCGACTCGTGAACTCTTCAGGGTGTCGGACAGTGCAATGTTCTCCCAAGTGTTGTTCAGTTCCACGATTAGGCAGACCTGGCGATCAAATCTGTCTGAACAGTTCAGATTTGGTAACTAGTGGCAAAAACCACACCTGAGCTGAAATTAGATGCGAGGAGCGGGTTTCTTCGAGTTCTACAGTGATACTTCGCGATGCTGGAAATCGTGGGCCGTGGTTTACTCGGCTCACGCGCGATGGCATCGCTTTGGCTACGGACAACCCAGGGGCGCCAGTTGGCGCTGCTGGTGGACCTCCTGGCTGGGCCTCCACGACTAGTGTGCTCGAAGTTGGCTTGAAATTTGGTGGGCAAAGTCGGACGGGTCTAGAGAGCTGGGCGACCTTGCTGGCGCGGGTCGTCCTACTGGCGCCAACGGTGGGTGGGCAAGGCCTCAGCCCTGGCGGCTCCGCCATCGCGTTCGTATGACGAAAATCACCATCGAGATTATGGCCCGGTAGATCTGCAATCCGAAAAAACTCCTCGCGCCAAGCATCAGGGCGATTTAAGTCTAGCGGTAACCGGTGGCCGGCATACAGATCCTGGCGTATGAGTTTGCCCGATATTCAACGGCACGGCACAATCTATCGACGTCCGGCTAACCGACATCAAAGGCAAGCGGCTACAAAGCCGCCGGTCGCGCTCGGAGCGATGCCGGAAAAGGCGTGTGCCCCTGAGCTTTCAGGGAATCTGACACTGGCGGACACAGGAATGCTTCTTGGCAAACCCCTAGCGATGTTTGCATTTTTTGTCACCATGCTCGGGTGTATCTCGTCGCTGGCCGGCGCGACTACGCCAGCCAATTCAACGGCGCTCGATCCTCGCGCGATAAATCTGATTTTCGTGGTCAGTGAGGATCAGGCTCACCACGCGCGGGGCGACATCAATCCAGTCACCGCAAACCTGACCGATCGAGGTTTGCGGCGCACCCTGATGATGGCAACCTATTTGCGGCGCCGCGTGTTCGGTGGGCATGACGTCGATGCCGTCTATGTGTTGGAACCGATGACCCATTTGCAGACCGCCGCCCAGCTGCCTGACCTGGTGGCGGCCGAGAGCGTGGAACAATTCGCGCTGCTCAACCAGATCTCCCTGCCCATTCGCGGCGGAGAAGTGGTTACCGCCAACAGCTTTCCACTTAACGTTACTTACGCCCCCTGGGCGCAGCCCCGGGGGCTGGCGACGCCACATCCTCCCTGCCCTGCCTGCCAAGGGCTGGATTTCGGCGACCGCAATGGGGACAACGAAGCCCTGGTGCGTGGTGTCATCCAGGCAGGAGCTGCGGGCTTCTACCTCTTCTGCGCGCCCTGGGAAACCCTCGCTCGTCTGATGACCGAAATCGACCGCGAGGGTCATTACCACTTGGTGATTCCGACCCGCTATCCTGGCCCCGATACCATTTATGCGATAGCGATTAGGCCACAAGCCACGCGCTTGATTGTTTACCGCAATCCTCTCAGCCCTGCGCCGACTTATCCTGATCTACCAGCGCCGCTGCCGATGAGTAAGTCGTGCATGGAGCAGCAACCCTTCAAAATCCAGATCACCGCGCGTGATGCGGCCCCAGTGCCCGGGCTCAATCGCGACGAAACCGTCTGGCTCATCCGTCACGCCGAAGCTCATCCGGGGCGCTTTTTCGAGGATGGCAACAACGTTTGTGCCGGGCAATGGCGGGCGCTGGCCCTGCCCGAGGTCTTGCGGGGTAAAATAAATCCGGATCTGGTCTACTCGGTGGACCCCGCGCAAACGGTCGGCGGCCGGCATCAGGGACGGCGGTGGTCCTACGTTAGGCCGGCGCTTACCGTGGCTCCCTACGCGATCGCCGACGCACTACCTTTCGGTCTGATGACCACTTCGCTGTGGAACGATTGTCAGACCAGAGCGCCTTTCCCTTGTCCTACCACCGACTTTTTCTTCAAGGGCGGAACTTTTAGCCATCACCGCCTGCTGATAGCCTGGGAACATAACCGCATTCCCGCGATTGTGCAGAATCTGATTGACGCCTATTATCCTACCGGCGCCGCGCCGCAAGTACCGGCCTGGCCCGCTGAGGATTACGACAGCATCTGGACCGTGCGTCTGGACCATCGGGGCAATTTGACGGTTGTCAACGGTTGCGAAGGAATTGACAGCCGCGCTTTACCCGCCGCCTGTCCGCTTTTCTGAGCCAAAATTTCGCGCTGCTTGCAACTGGCGGCCGTTGGGCGCTATGCAAGCGACGGAAGTGTACAAACATTTCGGGCAACCACGGCAAGCCTGAAAGCGGTGATCATTCGATGAAGAGTTCAACCGTGGTCAAGCGGATGGACCAAGTTGTCAGCGATTTCGTTGTGCGCACGCGGTTCTTCAATGAACCACTCAGCCGCGGCCGTGCGGCGATGTTCGTGTTTCAACATCGCCTCAACACGCGCCAGCGTAATTCGGTGCTTAAGCTGGCGGTGGCCACCAACACCCCGGATTGGGACCTGCGCCTCCGAATCATCGGTGCCAGCGCCGAGGAAATAATCGCCGATCACGCCCATGGCGGGGGCAAGCCACATTGGCGAATTCTGGAAGAATTGGGGGTGCGGATAGGGTTGTCGCTGGAGCGCATCCTGACCTATCCTGCGCTGGATTCCACCCGCATGTGCTGGTTGGCGTGGGAAGCGTTGATGAAAAACCGCCACTGGCTGGAGGGACTGGTGGCCAACACCTGCGCGGAGCGAATCAACGTCCCCGGCTACGGGCGCGGCCTGATGCGCGAGTTAGGCTGGTTTGGGCTGGAGCGGCGGCGCTGGGGCAAATTGTTTGGCCTGCGAGAGCATGAATTGCACTTTTTCGGCCTGCACGAGGCCGCCGACATCGAGCATTCCAACCTGGGCTGGAATGCAGTGGCGCAATATGCCGCCGACTTGAAGATGGAGGAGGCGGTAGTAGAAGCCTGTCGCATCAACCTGGTGGTCTGGGAACATTACCTGAACGGCATCGGTGCGGCTGGCGACCAGCTACCCCGCGCCGAGATTCCCACTTGAGCACTATTACCCATTTCCGCGCTGGCCTGAGCGCGCCGCTGGTCGCTTGCGCTCTTTGGGTGGCCCGGGACGCCTGCGCCCGCCTGATGAACATACATGGGGTACGCTGAATGAACGACCCAGAAGCTGGGGGCCTCGGCCGCCTGATTCTCAACCAGCGCCACTGGATTGGCGCGATTTTGTTGGTAGCGACCGCGCTGATGGCGATGGCGGCCCTCAAGGTTAGAATCGCCACCAATTTCATTGACTTGTTTCCCAGCGATCACCCCTACGTCAAGCTGTACGAACGCTACTTACATTACGGATCGGCCGAAAAGGTGGTGTTCGTGCTCCACGTCCGGCATGGCGACATCTTCAACCCCGACACCTTGGCCCGCCTAGAGAATATCCAGGACGACACCGAACGGCTGCCCCGGATTGACCACGACATGGTCTTCTCGCTGGCTTCTTACATGACCAGCTACGCTTCTGCGGTTCCGGGTGGGATCCGCTGGCGCAATTACATCGATCCGCAAGTGCCCGAGACTCCCAAGGAGATTGCACACCTACGCGAGTTGGTGCGGGTCCATCGCAACGAGGTGCGCAACTTGATCAGCCCCGACGACAAGAGCGTGGCGGTCGTGGGGACCTTGCTACAGAGCAACGCCGAAGACTATACCGCGCTGTTCGCCGCCATCCAGGCTATCGTTAAGCGCTACCAAAACGCCAACAACGCAATCTATGTCGCGGGTGAACCGGTGGTCCGCGGCTATGGCTACCATTATTTTGGTGTAATTAAAGGGATATTTTGCCTCTCCATCGGCTTGATGGTGCTGGCACTGTACCTCTGCCTAAGACGGGCGGGCTCATGGTGGGTGCCGGCCGTTACCGGTACTTTCTCGGCCTTGTGGGGCCTGGGTTGGGTGGGACTGCGGGGTTACGATTTCGATCCGTTGATGCTGGTGGTGCCCTTGCTCTTGACTGCGCGCGACATCAGTCATGGCGTGCAGTGGCAGCGGCGTTATTACTACCTGCGCGGGCAGCTCGGCGATTCGACCCAAGCCTGCATTCTGACCACCAACTACATGCTCCCCGCTGGCCTGCTCGCCATCATGGCCGATGTCGCCGGAATCATCTTTATCTCTTTTTGCGGGATTCCTGCTCTGGAACATATCGCCCAGGCCGGCACGGTGTGGTTGGCTGCCAGCCTGACGATGGTGTTCGTCTTTCAGCCGGTATTGATGAGCTATTTACCGGTACGCGAATTCGTTGCGCCGGCCCGAACCTATCCCCGTGTGCGTGAACTCGGCTACCGGCTGGCTCATTGGGGCACCGAGCCGGGCCCCGGCCGGGCCGCGCTTATACTCGGCGCGCTTGTCTTTTTGGTCTGGGGCGTGGTCAGCGGGTTGCGGGCGCGGGTGGGATATTTCGCGCCGGGCACGCCGTTGTACAAGGCTACCGCCAAGGTTAATCGGGACCTGGTTCAAGTAGAGCGCAATTTCCCCACCGACGAGGGCTGGGCCGTTGCGGCCGTGCCCAATTCTTCGAACCCGCCCGCATTGCGCATCAACGATCTCAAAGTGCTGCGCATGCAGGTCGCCCTGCGCGATTTCTTGCTGAACGACCCGGTAGTGCGGGATGTGCAAACGCTGGCTAATGACGCAATTATCCCTTCGCAACCGCTGCTTTACGACGGCCATCCCAAATTCCATGGGCTGCCCAGCGGCAATCGCATTGTCTTGTACAGCGTCATGATGTTTATGCATGGAAAGGCGCGGGCCACGCTCGAGCAGTTTTCCTATCGCAACACCACCTGCATTCGCGTCATCCTTAAAGATCACACCGCCGCCAGCCTCGATAATCTGCTACGCGCGTTAGGGGATTTCCAGCGTGGTTACCTGGCGCATCATCCCGATCTGCGCGGGCTCAGGCTGGAGTGTTTGGGCGGGATCGCCGGGCTCTACGCCGCCGCCAATGACGTGTTGTTTCGGCTGGACATGCGCAACATCTTTTTCGTCTTGGCGTGCGTTTTTGTATTCTGCACCGTGGCGTTTCGCTCCTTCAGTGCCGGGCTGTTGTTCGTGGGCGCCTGCATCCTGGCCAATTTCGGTGCTTTCGTTTATTTGCAATTGCGCCACATTGGCTTGACCATCGATACCGTGCCCGTCATTTCTCTCGGCATCGGTCTGGGGGTGGATTATGGAATCTATACGGTTTCGCGCCTGCGCGACGAAGTGCGAGGCGGCATGGGGCTGATCAACGCTGCGATTTTGGCCAAACAGAGTACTGGTGGTACGGTTCTGATGGTCTTCGCCATTATGATCGGCGCGCTCGTGCCATGGATGTTTTCGCCCGCCCAGTTCCATGCCAACATGAGCTTGCTGCTGGCGCTATTGATGCTGCTCAATCTGATCGCCGGGGTAGTGGTGGTTCCCGCCTTTATCACCTGGTTGGGGGTGAGCTTCGTGACTCGCGGGCAGGCGCGTAAGGCCCGCTCAGCGGCGTGAATGCAACGTGCTCGTCCAAGGTCTAGCGGGCTGGCAAAAAATCTGCTCGCTCTTAACTCGCCCGGTCAGCGGGAAAGACTGAGAAAGGCGGCCAGCTTTTACGCAGGACAACCACAAACGATGCTTGTGGGCTGCTCCGGGCTTTTTGATTCCGACTTCATAACCGAGAAATGTTGAGCTGAGTCAGCAGACGCCGGTACAAAGAGCCGTCGGGTTGGATTACGGCCTGCATGATATTGAAGTGATGGCAGTGTGGCTGGGCGCCCGAGTCCACCGTGAAGCCGACGCTAGTGGCGGCTGCGGCCAACACATGTGACTGACGCTGAAATTCCTCGGTTTCCAAATCTCCCCAGGCTACGATGAGCGGGCGAGGATGTCCGAGCTGGTACAGCGGACTCAAGCTGCGTGCGCTTTGCGCGTCGAGTTTCAAGGCCTGGTTGCGAAAACTCAGTCGCACCGGCTCGAGATCGTATAGGCCGCTGAGCAATACAGCGCTTTTGATGGTATCGGTAGGCAAGCCCAATGCCGCCTGCCAACCGTCCGCCAATTGCATCGCGGCCAGGTGGGCGCCCGAGGAATGGCCGGCGATATGCAAGTTGGACGGGTCGGCGCCCCAGGCCGCGGCGTTGGCATAGATGAAGGCGATCGCGCGGCGGATCTGGGCGACCATCTGCTCCAGGCCGTGCGCCGAGACCGGCTCGAAGTCGAGGGTGACCAGACTTATCCCGGCCGCCATCAAGGCTGGCGCCAGCAGAGCAGCGTCCTCTTTGCTGCGCGCCTGCCAACCGCCACCATGGCAAAAAATCAAGATCGGCGCGCCCGACCGAGAGGCAGCGTAGAGGTCTAATTTCTCCAATTCGCGGGGGCCGTAACTTACATCAACCGCCGTGCGAAGCCGCAAGGCCGCTGCCGCGAGCTCGCCATTACGCGCCATCGCGCGCTCCAAATCGGCCACCCCCGTGCGCGGCTCGAGTTGGCGATCGAGGGCTTCCTGCTCGTAGTCCAAAAATAGCGCCATGTTCGAACCTCCGCAGCGCTGTGCTCATTGGGAACCTTAGTTGCCGATGACCGCCGCGTCGAGCGCCGCCCCAAGCATGCCGACTCTCTTGACGGCGCGCGCGAGGGCGGATTAGCGTCAAACCAAGCCGGCTCGGCGCCGCAACCACCTCAATTGGAAGGAAACAGCGATGGAAATAATTGATGCTGACGGCCATATCAACGAGGGCACCGCGGCACTGGCCGAATACATGGAGCCCGCCTTTCGCGAGTACGGCCCATCGCAGGGGTTTCGTTCCTACTATCCCACCGACGCCTGGGATCGTTCGGTGCGGGGCAGCCTAGGCCACAATGTGCGCACGCCCGAGGATTGGCTGGAGGCGATGAAGCGCGGACCGATGGAAATAGCGGTGCTTTTTCCCACCCAGGGGCTGAGCATCGGCTGGATTCGAGAGGCCGATTTTGCCGCTGCCTTGTGCCGCGCCTACAACGATTTCTTCCACGCACAGTACACGCGACGCGATTCACGTCTGAAGGGGATCGCTCTGCTGCCGATGCAGGATGTTTCCGCCGCCGTGCGCGAACTGCGCCGTGCGGTTGAGCAGCTTGGGATGGTGGGCGCGATGCTGCCCTCGGTGGGTCTACGTCATCCCCTGGGTCACGAAATGTACTGGCCGGTATATGCCGAGGCCGAGCGGCTTAACTGCATGCTGGCCTCGCATGCCACCGTGCGCGGACCTCAATACTTCGGCGCCGATATCTTCGACAATTTCATCGAAGTCCACACTCTCTCCCACGCTTTTGCCCAGATGACCCAGTTCGCCTCGATGATTTTTCGCGGCGTACCCGAGCAGTTTCCCAAACTCAAGCTGGGCTTCATGGAAGCTGGCTGTACCTGGGTGCCTTTCTGGATCGATCGGATGGACGAGGAATGGGAGCTGCGAGGGAAGCTGGAGGCACCCAAATGCCGGCGCAAGCCCAGTGATTATCTGCGCCAGGGCAATATTTACTTCGGCCTGGAGGCGGGCGAGCAATCGATCGCCGAGATGGTGCGCCGCTTCGGTGACGAGATCCTGGTTTTTGCCTCCGACATCCCACACTGGGACTCCGAGTACCCGGAGAACATCCATGAGTTGGCCGAGCGCACCGACCTGTCGGAGCAGAGCAAGCGCAAGCTGTTTGCCACCAACGCCCGCACCCTGTACGGGCTGAAGTAGCCGCGGGCCGGCCTTAGTTCCAGCGGCCGAAGCCCAGGCCGATTCCGGTGCCCGCAGGGCTGCGATAGATCGGCACGTACTCGTGCCAGCGCATGGTGAAGTTCAGGCCAGCAATCGCGCCCGCCATCATGATCCAGTTGCGAATTTCGGAATTGCCCGAATTGAGCAGCTTGGCCGGGATGGTACGCAGAGTGTACTCGTCGCCGTCGCGCAGCGCGTCCAATAGCGTTCGGTCCAGCCATTCGTCGGTGACAAAATGGCTCAGGCCGCCTGAAGCCATCACCACCACGCGTGCCGGCTCAGGCCAGGCTTCGAGCGCCGTTCGCATCGCCCGCCCGATATCGAAGCAACGCGCCGGAGTGGGCTGGTTGGGTGGATAATAGGTATTGAGCAGAACCGGCACCACCGGAATCTGCCGCTTGCGCATCAGGCGGATGATCGGAAAGGTGATGGCGTGGCCGAAGCCGCCATGTTTGGAGGTTGGCGGCACCCCGCTGCTGGCGGCAACGTCGATTCCCTGCTCGATCAGATGTTCGATTAGACTTCGCGCGGCCTCGGGCGCACCGGCGAATTCATGATGGCCGTCCACGCCGTAACCTCGCTTGACGTCGAGCACCCATTGCTCGTCGCCGGGCGGAAAAGACGACCATTCGGTGCTAATGGTCGAGCCATAACAGATAGCCAACGCCGGCAGATTGTCCATCCCGAATAACTCGTCCTGGTCGTCGCCGATAATCACCACTACATCTGGATCGATCTCGGCCATGTCGTCAGCCAAACGGTCGAGCGCGCGCTGCGCGCTACTGTCCAAGCCGACGAAATTTTCCACCGTCGCCAGTGGCGCGTAGCGGCGCTCTACTTGGCGCTCCAGTTCGACATAGCTCACGCGCCGGCCGGTGCGGTCGTAGAGATCTTGGCTGTTCATCTCACGCTTGACCCGCTCGGGCCAAAGTTGCGGTTTGATAACCAGGACCGGGCTGTGAGAGGTGCCAATACCAGCGACAATTCGAGCCATGGCGCCCACCTCGGAATATTGGTCCGTTCAGTCTAATGCGCGTCGCCAGCCGAGGCAAAAAAGGGTGGGCCGGGGATGTCGGCATCCGCGGCCCGCGCCAGACTACTTCCTGCCTCGCCGCTTGGGCGGCGCCATTTTGAGCAACTTGTAGGCATTGTCGCTGTAAAGTTTGGCCAGCTCCGCCTTCTTGAGCTTGAGCCCGTCGATCGCGCGAATGGTCTCGCGGATGAAAGTGGGGCCACCCTCGGGATCGAAGGGACAATCGGTGCCGAACAGGACATGGTCGTCGCCGAAGAAATCCAGCCCGCAACGGATCGCCGACCGAGACCCATTGACCGCGGTATCGTTGTAGAACATGCGGAAGTAATCCACCGGCCGTCTGCCCTTGGCGTTCATCTCCTTGACGATGGTGGTATAATCCACTTCCGCCGTGCGGGTGCCAAGCTGATCCATTCCCAAGGCGATGCGCTGCTCCAAAAACGGCACCATCGCGCCCAGGTGATGGGTTATCAGCTTCATGTTGGGCCAGCGATCGAAGAAGCCCGAGAACACCATCCGCCCCATTGCGATCGAGGTTTCGTAGGGCCAGCCGAATAGCCACCACAACTCGTACTTGGACTTGGGCTCGCTGGCATAATCGGTCATGCCCGGCCCGCGCGTGGGATGCATCCAGATAGGCAGGTCGTAGGCCTGCATGCGCTCGAAGATGGGGGCGAATTCGGGGTCGTCGAGGGGCCGGCCGTTGACGTTGGTGAAAATCTGGATGCCGCGCGCACCCAGCTGATCGATCGCGCGCTCCATCTCGGCCAGTGCCGCAGGCACGTTGTTCATCGGCAGCGAAGCGGCAAAGGCCGGGAAGCGGTCGGGATAACGGCGGCAGATGTCGGCCATCCCGTCGTTGGCGATTCGCGCCAGCTCAGGCGAGCCGTCAGGCGGCGCGATGAATTCAATGGCGGGCAGGGACAGGGTCAGGATTTGCTGGTACTCCTGGAACTCGTCCATCATCCGCAGGCGGGCGTCCAGATCATAGAGCACCGGGATATTCAGCCAGCGCTTGATTGCGTTTTTGTCGGGTGCGACTTCGACCATCTTGTCAAAGAAGGCCCGCGGAAAAATATGCGGATAAACATCTACTTTCATGCGTCCTTCGCTCTCCTTGGTCAGCGGTGGATTGAGAAATAGCTTGTGTCCACCGCGCGCGGCGGACAGCGAAAACTCTGCCTACAGTAGCGCCCTCTCAAGCGCTGCGCCAACTGGATTGGATGCAGAAAAAGCGCGCGCGCCGGCAAGCAGAACTAAACTACCGGCGCCAGCTCTTCCATCACGCGGTTGCGAGTCTCGATCGCAAACCGCATGCAGATAAGCCCACCTAGCAACGCCGAGCCGCCGAAGACAGAGAACACCGCGCCCATCCCGGCCGCCGGCAGCACAAATCCCACCACGTAGGGACCGATCATCGCGGCCACGCGCAACCATGCCGCGGCCACGCCGCCACCCAGCGAGCGCAAGTGGGTGGGGTAGTTTTCCGCCGTGTACATGCCCATCGCAAGCGCCACCGTGTTCACTCCTGTCAGTCCCAACGCCACCAGGATCAGCACCCGGTTTGCGCTCATCGAAGCGCTGCCGGTGAGGACGAACAACGGGAGCGCACCCAGGATGAGGGCAGCGCTAATCCATGGCTTGCGGCCGGTATGATCGATCAGAAGCGCGACCGCCAGCGATCCCGCCAACGAGACCAGCGTCGTGATGAAACTGAAATTGAGTGCTTGGCGAACCGATAGGTGATAGACCGTCCGGTAAATCGTGGGCAGCCAGCCGGTCAGTCCGTAAGTTACCAGGTAGGTACAGAAATAGATCGACCACACCACCAGCGTGCGGCGCAGATATATCCCTCGGAGCAGATCGCTGAAGCGAGTGGAGGCGGCTACGACCGCGGGCGCCCGCTCGGGAATCGGCGGCAAAGGGCGGAGGCCGTGGTCGGAAATCGCGGCTTCTATCTTGCTCAGCACGCGGTCGGCTTCGACCACTTGACTGCGGCTGGCCAACCAACGGGGTGATTCGGGCAAGCCCGCGATCAAGGGCAGCATAATCAGGGCCGGGACCGCGCCCAGCACGAACATCCATTGCCAACCCAGATTGGGAACGATCCAGACCCCGGCCAGGGCTGACGCGCTGATGCCCAGCGGCGCCGATAGTTGATAGAGCAAAATGAAGCGGCCGCGCTGACTGGCCTTGGCGATTTCGTTCATGTAGGAATGGCCAACGGGGATTTCGCCGCCCAGCCCCAGGCCCTGCACGAAGCGAATGGTCAACAGTAACGTGTAACTCCAGACCGCGGCACACAGCAGACTGGTGACCGAAAAGAGCGCAACCGACCACAGCAAGGCCGGAATCCGGCCACGCCGCTCCGCCGTATAACCGAAATAGACCGAGCCCAGTGCCTGGCCGGCATAACCAATTGCGATAAGGCTACTGATCTGAACCGGGTTGAGCTTCCATAGCGGCACCAACACTGGCAAGACGTAAGCGATCGCCAGCGCATCGAAGGAGTCGAAAAACCAGGCAAAACCCACCACCAAGCGGACCCGGGTATGCCACCTGGCAATCGGCAGCCGCTCCAGGCGTGCCGCGATTTGGTAATCATGTGCCGGCTGCGCGCGCGGCGTCGATCCCGCTTCCACCGTAAGGTTGACCCTTTCCAACGCGCTGGCTACGGCCGCAATCCGCGCGCCTGTCTCCGTTACATGCTCCGTTTCGCCGCCGGGCACAAGCTGGGAAGCGCGCACCAAGGGGTGGGTTTTCTGTCCCGCGCGCAAGAGATAGTTTTGAGGGCAGGGATAGCCAGCGTTATGAAGCAATTTTGGCGCAATCTGATGTCCGGCGAGTTGTCTGCCGGCGCCGCCTTCTTACTTGTAGCAATCTTGATTTTCGGAACGGTCGCAGTTCTGGCCGTGGGCGAAGAAGCGGTCGAAGAACTGACCGGTATCAGCGAGCCCGCCGATAGCTCGGCCGCCTCACCCAACCTCCTCCCATCCGTGCAATTGCGGCTGGCCGATATAAGTTCCACGCCGGCTGCGCCACGGCTCGGTTAAGAACGGCAGAGTTGAGGCTACGGGGCCTCGCTGCCGGTTGTTGGAATCACGAAGGCGGAAGCGTCGGGCCGATAGACCCGCGCCAGCCATAAGGGGCGGCGCAGGTTGTCGGGGCCGGGCGCCGGGCGCGCCAGCTTGAGCCAACGCCGATACACTTCATGGGCGCGATCGGTATCGACGAAGACATCGCCGTAGCGGTCCTCGGGTGCGGGTCGCGTTACCACGACCTTCTGATGCCAGCAGTGTTGGCCGCTGACGGGGTCGGGCTGCACTGGAAAGGTCAGATTTTGATGGACCCCGGCGTCCTGCCACCACACCCGCTGCGAATCAGGATCGGCGCTGGCAAAGGGCTGGATGCCCGTTATTTGGCGCATCAGCCAGCGCCCAGGCTCGGCCTGCTTCAGATCCACCAGCGCGCTGGCCCAGCGCTCGCCTCCCTTATCGGCTGCCAGCCGCCAACGGCCGAGGTGATGGGAACAGGCAATGACGCCGGGGCGGATACCCTCGGTGACCCACACTCGATCGACGAAATAGCCGATCTCGGTTTGCACCTTGAGCAGATGGCCGGTGCGCACACCCAGGCGGATAGCGTCGCGCGGATGCAGCCACAGCGGGTTTTTATGGGAAATTTCGTATAACCACTTGGCGTTGGCCGAGCGGGTGTGGACGAGGGTGGGCAGGCGAAAAGTGGGCAGCAGCAGCATCTCGCCCTTTGCGGCATCGATCTGCGACCAATGGACATGGCTGCGGATGTAGGTCGGGACCGAGTACTCGGGCCACTTCCAGTCCTTCAGCGTCTTGGAATAAAACTCCAGCTTGCGCGAGGGAGTGGGAAAACCGACATGGCGCGCGCCGTCGATCTCAACGCCGATCGGTGTGCCGGCTTGGGTGACTATGCGGGTGGTTCGATCGACCTCGGTTTCGCCATGCGCGGCCGGCGCGGTTTCGTGGGTGCTATAAACCTGGTCCTCGACCAGAAAGGCGCCGTACTTGCGCATGTAGCCAAGCGGCGTCAGTCCCTGCTTGGCCGCGGCTTGGGGTAGGCCGGGGACGCTGTTCTCGAAGATCCAGCTATAGTAGTCATCCAGCGTGAGCTTGACTCCGGGTTGGTAGGGCGACTCGAAGTAGCGGCGGATGCCCAGGGCGCCGTCGGGGTCGATCCGCCAGGACAGCTCGATCCAGAATTCGTCCTCTTCCCACACCTGGCCCAGGCCGGCCGCCTGATGGGCTTCCCAAGTGGTGGGAAAGCGCTTGCCCTGGCGTTCCAAGGCCACGCGCAGGACGGGCTGGCGAAAGCCGATCCAGCGCGCGGCATGAGTCTCCTGGCTGAGCAGATCGTGGCGCTCCGAGGCATGGCCCATCGGCAAGACATAATCGGCAAACCAGGCAGTTTCGCTCCAAATCGGCGTCAGGCAGGCGTGGCGTGCGACCTTGCTTTCGTCGCTGAGCGCCTCGATCCAGGACAGGCCGTCGGGATTGGTCCACACCGGGTTGTAGGCGCGCGAGAAGTATATCGCCAGCTTGCTGCGCCCATCTTTGAGGAAATGGGGCAGCAGGAAGCTCATCTCGAAGAAGGCCAGAGGAAACTCCCGCGGCCACATCGTTTCATTCCAGATTTTGGGCGGCGGCGGCATCAGCGGCGGCGTCGGGATGAATTTGTTGGCTGCGGCCGGATGGGTACCGCCCGGAGTGGCCACCGCGCCCACCAACACGACCAGAAATTCCAGCGCCCGCGCCACCTGCCATCCGCCTAGGTTTCCCGCCGCCGCGTTGCGCCAGACATGGGTGGCGAAGGCGGAGCCGGCGCGGCCGATCTCGCGCGCCACCGCGACGATTGTCGCCGCCGCCGCGCCCGATTCGCGCTCGGCGAATTCCGGGGTGAATTCGGCGTAAAGCTGCTTTATCTCGGCGATGAAATTGTCGAAGGTGGGCGGCACATGGGGCCGCTCCTCGCGCATGAATTCTTCCCAATTGACCCAGCGGCGCACGAAGTCGCGATCGTAGAGCCCTTCGCTGAGCAGCACCTGGCACATTGCCAACAGCACCGCCGCCTCGCTGCCGGGCCAGGTTGCCAGCCAGTAATCGGCCTTGGCCGCGGTGTTGGACAGCCGGGTGTCGATCACGCACACCTTTGCGCCGCGCTGCTTGCCCTCGATAATCCGCTGGGCATGGGGATTGAAATAATGGCCGGCCTCCAGATGAGAGCTCAGCAGCAGGATAAAGCGGGCGTTGGCATGATCGGGCGAAGGGCGATCGATACCGTGCCAGAAGGCGTAACCGGTTCGCGCGCCCGCCGAGCAGACATTGGTGTGGCTGTTGTGGCCGTCGATCCCCCATGAATGAAGGATGCGCTGGTTGTAAATCAGCTCATGGCCGGGCCGCCCAACGTGATAGACGATTTCGTTGTGGCGCTTCTCGATCAGTGCGCTGCGAATGCGCGCCGCCAGATCGTCGAGCACCTCATTCCAACTGACCCGCTCCCATTGGCCGGTGCCGCGTGCGCCCGCCCGGCGCATCGGATACAGGATGCGCTCGGGATCGGTGACCTGGTTAAGGGTCGCCGGCCCCTTGGCGCAGTTGCGGCCGCGGCTGCCGGGATGCTCGGGGTTGCCCTCGAACTTGCGGATCTTCATCGCCGCCGGATCGACATACGCCAGCAGGCCGCATCCGGCTTCGCAATTAAAACAGATGGTCGGCACCAGGGTGTAGGCGCGCTTGACCTTGCGCGGCCAACTCGCGGGGTCGTATTCGCTCCAATCCTCCCAACGCGAGGAGGGCGGAAAATTTGCCAACTCGTTGGCTGGCGCCAGATCGCTTACTGCGGGATTGAGAGGCGCGGGATAGTCGCTGGTCTTCATTGGCACCTAGCTCAAGGGTGCGGCCTGCCCGGCCGCCAGCCACAGTAATTCGTATTGCCACAGGCCGGCCAACGCGGCAGCGGCGGCGAGCGGCGCGGCCACTACCGCGCCGCCGAAGCTCGCGCCCATCGCCATCGCAAACAGCGGCACAACCACGCCCAAACCGGCTGCGCCGCCCCAAAACCGCTTGGCCAGCGTGCCGCTCTTCAACAAATCTACCGCGAGGCGCGCGTCCTGGTTATGCGGCACGGCGTAGACTTCGGTTAGAACCATCAGCAGGTCCAGCACCAGCGCCGTGGCCAGGACGGCTTGCAATGCTCCCAGCAAGCGGTCCGAACCGACGGCGACCGCGAACATGATGAGCATCGCGGCGCCCGCGACCAGCGCCTGGATCACCAGATGCCAGGGGAAAAGCGGCGATTGCCACAAATCGCGCCCCTTGGCCTGAGCGAACAGGAAGCCCGAATAAGCCGCAGTGCCGATCGCCATCAACGCCGTCAGTCCGATCAGCCAAGCGGGAGGTTCGAGAGCGAATAGCCCTACAATCAGCCATGCCATGGCGCACAGGCCGTAACCGCCCAAAAAATAAGCTCCCAGGACCAGCCAGGATCTGAAATTCGATTTCGTCAGCAGGAAATAAAAGCGTTCGGGCCGCTTGAGGTCGATGGTAAGCAGCAATCCGGTGAGCGCGCTCCATCCCAAGGCCAGCGCGGGGGTGGCGATTCCAAACAGCCGCGCCTGGTCTGCGACCTTAAGCCCCATCAGCAGGGCCGCCACCAGCGTGACACCCGCCGCGATCGACTTGGTCCACAGGTAGGCGGCGATTTTGGCGCCCCAGGGGGCTGGATGGGAGACGTTATAGACTTCACGCGAGCCGGCGGGCGGCAGCGTCGCCTCGTCAGTCGACAAAGTGTAGATATTTCCATCTTTTTGTTTGTCGGCCCACAGGTAAGTAGGCTGCGCCGCGGGCGCGCCGGGGTTGAGCAGGTCGCCGTCGATCCCTATGTAAAAAAGCTTGGGCTGGGTGGCCTTTTCGGGCTTGCGGCTGACCACCTGGCGGCTGGCGACGGTGCGGCCGATCTCGCTTTCGGGCGCGTCCAAATCACCGGCGATAATCGCATGGGTGGGACAGACGATGACGCAGGCGGGCGCCAAATCGAGCTCCAGGCGATGAGCGCAGAAATTGCACTTGGCGGCGGTGTGACTTGCTGGATCAATATAGAGGGCGTCGTAGGGACAGGCTTGCATGCAGCTTTTGCAGCCGATGCAGCGCTGCGAGTCGAAATCGACCACACCGTTGTCGCGGCGAAAGAGCGCCTTGGTCGGACAGATCTCTATACAGGGCGCGTTGTCGCAGTGATTGCACCGCATCACGCCGAAATGGCGTTGTACCGCGGGGAAAGTTCCCTTCTCGATGTACTTGACCCAGGTCCGAAACACGCCCACCGGGACGTTGTGCTCTTCCTTGCAGGCCACCGTGCAGGCATGGCATCCGATGCAGCGTTCCTGGTCGATCACGAAGCCGTAGCGCATGATGTGCAACTGTGTGCAAAGCCTGACAAGGTGTCAACGGTCCACGGATTTGCCAAGCCGCCGGTTCCTGCGTAAGTAGAAATGACTGTCTGGTACGGCGCTTAGCCCCGACTTGGAGTATGCCGATGACGAAACTTAGTTTTCCCCTTGCCCGTCGTTACGACACTCGCTTCCTGCTCGACGGCACGGTCAAGGTGCCCGACGTGCTCGAGCTCTCCGAGATTGGTCCCGCCCCCTGGCCGTTGTTCGTCGATATGATCACCAAGCTCTCGCACGATATCGCCGAGCAGAGCTTTAGCAACTACGTCATTGCGCGTGACCGCGGCCAGCCGCTGACCGCGATCGCGGCCTTCCCCAGCCGCTTCTTTCCTCATTACGGCCTGATGGTGCACAAGAGCGCCAATATCCACACGCCCGCCGACCTGGTGGGCAAGCGAATTGGGATGGTCAGCTTCGGGGTCAACTACGCGATGTGGTTGCGCGGCATCCTGACCCATCAGTACGACATCGCGTGCGAGCGCATTCACTGGGTGGAGGATCACGAGGACATGAGCGGGCTGGAGTACCCGCGGCCGCGCCGTTATTGGATCGAAAAGAGCGCGATCGTGGAGCGGCCGGTGCGCGGTCTGCCCAACGCTCATAGGGCGCTGGAGCGCGGCGAGGTCGATGCGATCGCCGCCGCTGGCGGTGGTCCACCTCCCACCGCACAGACCGCGCGCCTGTTCGCCGACCCCGACGCCGAGATTCGCGCCTATGTGCGAGCCACCGGGGTCTTTCCCCTCAACACCTTAATCACACTCAAGCAATCGGCGCTGCGCGAATATCCCGACTTGGCCCGCGATCTCCTGGCCGTTTGCCAACAGGCACGCCGTCATTATCACGCCCAGTTCGAGCGCGGCGAGGAGCACGAGCACATGGGAACAGCGGCCCGCTTGCTGCGCGAATTGGACCTGTTTCCCGACGAATACGGCCTGCAGGTGCCCGATAATCGCAAGGCGATCGCGATGGGACTGCATTATGCCTACGAGCAGGGACTGGTGAGCCGCTTGTACGAGCCCGAAGAGATGTTCGCGGCCTGACAATCGAGCCCAGCCGAGCCGCGCCGTGCTTTGGTTGTGACAATTCCTTTGACTGCGGCTGGCGTTACAACGCTGGTCCTATTAGATTCAGAGGCAATGCGGCTGCTATGCGGTAATTTCGTTGCGGTGCCGTGCGACCTCCAACCGCGGCGAGCAATGGCCCGACAGCCGGGCGCGGATCCGGGGCGCCAGCGGAGCGTGATTTGACGGCGCGTGGGTTTGGAAGGCGGGCCGCCGCCGCGCTTGCGAGCATGACCATCCTGGCGCGGGTGGCGATGGCCTGGGGCCAGGATTGGGGCACCGGCGCCGCCAACGCCAAGCTGATGCCCAACAACATCTTTGCGCCAGTTGCGACCCCGGCCGCGGCGATCGCGCATCTGGCCTATTTCGTACTCAGTATTACCGGCGCAATCTTTCTGGTGGTGGCTGGCCTGCTGAGCTACGCGATTATTCGCTACCGCCAGCGCGCCGGCGATGACGGTCGCGAGCCGCCCCAGGTTTACGGCAGTAATCCGATCGAGCTTGCCTGGACCACGCTGCCGGTGCTGATTGCGTTTGTGCTGACTTTGATCACCGGGCGCACCATCTACATCGTGCACGCGGCGCCGCAACCGACCGATGCGTTGCGGGTGCGTGTGATCGGCCATCAATGGTGGTGGGAATTTCGCTATCCCAGCCTGGGGATTGTCACGGCCAACGAGTTGCACGTTCCAGTGAGCGATCCGGCCCATCCTCGGCCGACCTTGCTGACCTTGGAGTCGGCTGACGTCGCGCACAGCTTTTGGGTGCCGCGGTTGGCGGGCAAGACCGACGTTATCCCCAATCGGCGCAATGAGATGTGGATCGATCCCCATCGGGCGGGGACCTACCTGGGGCAATGCGGGGAGTTTTGCGGCAGCGAGCACGCGTTGATGCTGATCCGGGTGGTCGCGCAGCCGCCCGCCCAGTTCGCTCAGTGGGTGGCGGCGCAGCAGCGTCCGGCGTTGCGTGATGCCAGTACCGCGGCGGGTCGCCAACTGTTCCTTCACACCGCCTGCGTCAATTGCCATACTATCCGTGGCACCGTTGCCAATGGCCGTTTTGGTCCCGATCTGACTCACCTTATGAGTCGTGCCACCATTGGCGCGGGCGCTGCGCTCAATAGCCCGGCCCATCTGCATGTGTGGGTTGACAACCCAGCTACCATCAAGCCCGACGTGCTAATGCCGGCGATGAACCTGTCGCCCGCCGATCTGAATCAGGTGGTCGCCTACTTGGCGAGCCTGCGCTAGCGGGGAGAGAACTCGATGGCCGGTAGTTTCGAACCCGCGCTGACGTTGGAGGCGGAGGCGGTCCGTTTGCCCCGCTTGGAGCGTATCCACCAATGGGTGGTGACGGTCGATCATAAGCGGCTAGGCTTGATGTATATCGGCGGGGGGCTGCTGTTCTTCGTGATCGCCGGATTGCAGGCGGCGACGATGCGTATGCAGTTGGCGCTACCCGACAATCATCTGGTCCCGCCCGCGGTCTTCAATCGCCTGTTGACGATGCACGGCACCTCGATGGTATTTCTGGTGGGGATGCCGATTCTTATCGGCTTCATCAACTACCTGCTACCCTTGATGATCGGCGCGCGGGACATGGCCTTTCCCCGGCTTAACGCCTTCGGCTTCTGGTTGTGGTTGTTCGGCGCGCTGCTGCTGTATTTCAGCTACCTGGGTGCCGAAGGGCTGTACGGCGCGGGCAGTGCGCCCAACGTAGGCTGGTTTGCGTACGCGCCGCTGACCGAGCGTGCGTTTTCGCGCGGCAACAGTACCGATTACTGGATTCTGAGCATCTTCCTGACCAGCGTGGGCTCGACGGCCGCCGCGATTAACATCGTCGCGACCACCTTGAGCCTGCGCTGCGAGGGAATGAGTCTGAACAAGATGCCCGTGCTGGTCTGGCTGAGCCTGGTGACCGCTTTCCTGATGTTGGTCGCGTTGCCGCCGCTGTCCGCGGCCCAAGTGATGCTGCTGCTGGATCGCTACTTGGGCGCGCATTTCTTCGACACTCAGGCCGGTGGCTCGGCCCTGCTTTGGCAGCATTTCTTCTGGATCTTCGGCCACCCCGAGGTTTACATCCTGGTCTTACCCGCGTTCGGCTTTGCCTCTGAGATAATCCCAGTTTTCTCGCGCAAGGTGATCTTCGGTTACCAGGCGATGGTCGCGGCCTCGGTCGCGATCGGCTTCATCAGCCTGGGGGTGTGGGCTCACCATATGTTCGCGGTCGGGATGAGCCCGGCGGGCAACGCTTTTTTCGTCACCTCGACGATGCTCATCGCCGTGCCAACCGGGATTAAGATCTTCAATTGGCTGGCCACGATCTGGGGCGGTAAGCTGCGATTCCGGGTGCCCATGCTATTCTGTCTGGGCTTTCTCTTTCAGTTTCTGATCGCCGGCTTGACCGGCATCATTCTGGCGGTGGCGCCCTTCGACTGGCAGCTTACCGATACCTACTTTGTCGTCGCCCATTTCCATTACGTCCTGGTCGGCGCAATCCTCTTCATGATCTTCGCCGCCATCTACTATTGGTTTCCCAAGGCGACCGGGCGAATGCTAAGCGAGCGGCTGGGGCGATGGCACTTCTGGCTGCTCCTGATCGGCTTCCATCTGACCTTCGATCCGCTCCATCTGGCCGGGATGTATGGGATGCCGCGGCGAATCTATATTTATCAGGCCGGCCGCGGCTTGGAGCTGTTCAATTTGATCGCCAGTATCGGCGTGGCTTTTCAAGCCGTGGCAGTGTTGTTGTTTCTGATTAATGTTGTCCACTCGTTGTACGACGGGACTCTGGCTGGCGACGATCCCTGGGATGCCTGGACCCTAGAATGGACCACCAGCTCGCCCCCGCCTGAATACAATTTCGCGCAGCTGCCGGTGGTTCAAAGTCGCCGCCCACTGTGGGATTTGAAACATCCCGACGACCCCGATTGGAGATACGAATGAGCGTGTCAGCGGCACCAGCGATGGCGGTGTACGCGTTCACCGAGTCAGAGCGTCCGGCGCGCGGGCGGGTTGGGATGCTTTGCCTCATCCTGACCGAGAGCGCCTTCTTCTCGATCTTCGTTGCGGCCTATGTGTTTTATATCGGCAAAAGCCTGACCGGTCCCTATCCGCGTGATGTGCTCAGCCCACCGATCGTCAACACTATCTGTCTGCTCTCGAGCAGCCTGACGATCGTGCTGGCGATGCGCAATTTGCGGGCCGGTGCGCGCGACCGCTTCGCAATGTGGTGGTTGATAACCTGGTTGTTGGGATTGGAATTCCTCCTGGGCACTGCGCGTGAATGGTACGAGCTGATATACCGCGACGGCTTGACCATCCACACCAACCTCTTTGGCACCACCTATTATTCGCTGGTCGGCTTGCACGCTTTCCATGTCAGCGTGGGACTGATTGGTCTGGCCATCGTCTTGCTGCTTACCTTGCGCGGCAGTGTGGAGCGCCGCCACGCTGAGCGGATCGAGATGCTCTCGTGGTACTGGCATTTTGTCGATTGCGTATGGGTGGTGGTCTTCCTTACGGTCTACGTGGTGGGCCGCTGAAGGGGACAAGGCGATGGCCGAACGAGAAGCACAGACCCAGCCAACAATCGAGGTGCCGGCGCCTACCGCTTGGCCGATGCTCATGGCGCTGGGGCTGGCGTTCCTTTTCGCTGGTTTGGTCCTCAACTTGAGTGTGAGCCTGGTGGGCGCGGTCTTGGCGATTGCCGGGGCGGTGGGTTGGGCGCGCGAGGTGATACCGCAAGAGCATTGCGAGGCGATCGAACTCCCACGCCAGCCGGCGATTGCCTGGCAGCCGCATCCGGCGGCGGCGCGGCTGGAAATCGGCGAGGCGGGCAATCGCGCGGTCCTCCCGCTAGAGATCTATCCATATTCGGCGGGAATCAAAGGCGGGTTGGCTGGCGGAGTGGTCATGGCGGTGATGGCAGGGCTGTACGGCTGGGCGCGTTACGGCAGCCTCTGGTATCCGATCAACATTCTGGCCGCCAGCGTGATGCCCGGACTGGCCAACGCCAGGTTCTCGGAGCTGGCGCGTTTCAATCTGGAAATTCTGCTCATCGCCACGCTGATTCACGCCCTGGTCTCGCTGCTGGTTGGCCTGCTCTACGGCGTACTGCTCCCGATGCTGCCGCGCCGACCAGTGCTCTTCGGTGGGGTTATCGCGCCGCTGATGTGGAGCGGCTTTCTGTGGGCCAGCCTGAGCGTGATTAACCCAGTGCTCGATCAGCGCATCGACTGGGGGTGGTTCGTGCTCTGCCAATTCGGCTTTGGCCTAACCGCGGGATTGGTCACGGCCCGCGCCGAACGGATTCATACGCTTCAATTCATGCCGTTCGCGGTTCGCAGCGGATTGGAGGCCCCGGGCTTGCGCGGGCCCCAGCAGTGATGAACCATCCTTACTCTGTTGTTTCGCGAATCGCGGCACTGCTGTGGGCGCTGGCGTTGGGCGCGTGCAACGGGATGCCTGGCCGCCCGCGTCCCAGCCAGCGGCCGGTTCAGCCCAGCGCAGTTTCCGACTTCGCTCAGCTCTATGGCGAAAATTGCGCTGGATGTCACGGTGTGGATGGCCGCTTCGGCGCGGCGATGGCGCTGGACAATCCGGTGCTGGTGAATTGGCTCGGAACCTCGGTGCTGCGCGATTTAATCGCGCGCGGCCGGCCCGGAACGGCGATGCCCGGGTTTTCGCTTGCCGCCGGCGGTACGCTCACTGACCGCCAAATCGCTATTCTGGTCGAGGGGATTAGCCAGCGGTGGGGGCAAGGTAGCTCGGCGGTCGGTGCGCCGGTTTTCGCCGGCGCCGAAGGCAATCCGCGGCAAGGGCGCCAGGATTATCTCGCCTTTTGCGCCTCCTGCCACGGACCAGATGGGCGCGGTGGCGCCACTCCCGGCGCGATTGTCAATCCCGACTATCTGACCCTGGTCAGCGACCGGCATTTGGCTGCCGTTATCGTGGCAGGGCGTCCCGATTTGGGCCATCCTAATTGGCGCGGCTATTCAGCGGGCCATCCACTCGACGCGACGCAAGTCACCGATATCGTGACTTGGCTGGCCGCCCAACGGCCGCCAGCGCTAGGCAGCAGCGATGTCGGCGCGCAACTTTCCAGGAGCAGCAGATGAGTGAGGAGACCCAGGCCCACGACGGCCAGCGGCACGAACAACCCACCCGACGCGCGTTGCTCAAGCTGGCGGCGCTGCTCAACGCGGGCGTTGCGTTGTTGTTCGCCATTCCAGTGCTGGGTTATCTCCTGGCGCCGGCTTTGCGCCGCACTTACTTGACCTGGATCGCGCTGGGGCCGGTCACGAATTTTCCCCTTGGCCAAACCCTTCTGGCGACCTATCGCAATCCCTTCGTCAAACCCTGGGACGGTTCCACCGCTGACATTCCCTGCTGGGTGCGCCGCCTGTCGCAGGATAAATTTCAAATCTTTGCCATCAATTGCACCCATTTGGGCTGTCCGGTGCGCTGGTTCCAGGAATCCCAGTTGTTCATGTGCCCCTGTCATGGCGGAGTCTATTACGCCGACGGCCGGCGGGCTTCGGGACCGCCCCCGCGCCCGCTCTATCGCTATTCCTACAAAATTAGCAATGGGCAGCTCTGGGTGCGTGCGGGCGAGTTGCCCACCTTGGGTCAGACTCAGGTTTAGCGGACGGATGAGAGAATGCAGCGCTGGTTAAGAGCGATCGGCGGATGGCTCGAGGAACGTACCCATCTGGCGGGGGCGATCGAGGAAGCCGCCCGCCATCGAGTACCGCGCAACTCGGCCAGTTGGTGGTATGTCTTTGGTAGCGCGACCTTTACCGTACTGATCCTGCAGATCGTCACCGGGATCTGCCTGGCCACGGTTTACGTACCTGCCGCCGACCGCGCCTGGAACAGCTTGATTTATCTCAATTACCAGGAGCCGCTGGGCTGGTACCTACGTGCGCTGCATGGTTGGGGCTCTAATTTCATGGTGGCCCTGATGTTCATCCATCTGATCCAGGTCTTCCTATTCGGCGCTTACAAGTATCCGCGCGAGCTGACCTGGCTGGCTGGCGTGGTTCTGCTGCTGTGCACGCTGGGGATGGCCTTCACCGGGCAGGTGCTGCGCTTTGACCAAGACGCCTACTGGGGACTGGGCATCGCGGCCGCGATCATGGGACGAGTGCCGCTGCTTGGACCGCGTCTTGTCCATCTGCTGCTGGGCGGTCCGATTATCGCGGGCGAGACGTTGTCGCGCTTCTTCGCCCTGCACGTTTTCGTGATTCCCGGCATCTTGCTGGGCTTTGTCGGCCTGCACTTGTTTTTGGTTTTGCGCCTAGGGATCAATGAGTGGCCGGTACCGGGTCGGGTGGTTAAGCGCGAGACCTATCTCCGGGAATATCACGAGCTGGTGGAGCGCGACGGCGAGAGCTTTTTTCCTTGGGCGGCGCAAAAAGATCTGATTTTTGCCGGGCTGATCGTGTTGGCTTTGCTGATTGTGGCGGCGCTGGCCGGCCCGATTGGCCCCAACGGGCGGCCCGATCCGTCGATCATCGAAACCGTGCCCCGCCCTGACATTTTTTTTCTGTGGTTGTTCGCCCTCTTCGCCCTACTTCCGCCCTGGACCGAGACTTTTTTGATCCTGGTCGGGCCGGTGGTGCTGATTGCCATTCTGATTGGCCTGCCATTTTATTCCGGCACTGGGGAAAAAAGCTTTCGCCGCCGCCCCTTCGCGGTGGTCTTCGTGATTCTGGCCTTTCTGCTCTTTGCCACGATGACCTGGCTGGGCCTCAGTTCGCCCTGGTCGCCGGTGATGGATGCCTGGAGCGCGGTGCCAACTCCTGTGGATTACGTCAAGGGGCGCACACCGCTGCAACTGCAGGGGGCGCTGCTCATCCAGGATAAACAGTGTCGCAACTGCCATGCGCTGGGCGGTCAAGGCGGCAAACGCGGTCCGATGCTCGACAACGTGGCCACTCGGCTTACGCGCAACGAACTGATTCGTCAAATTCTGCAGGGCGGTGGTAACATGCCCGCCTATGGCAGCAACTTGAGTCCGTCGGAAGTCGATGCGATCGTGGATTTTCTGCAAACCATGACGCCTCCAGGCGAGCCTCCCGCGCGCAATTCCGCCCCGCCCGCCGAGCCCTGAAGCGTCAGAGAGTTGGCCGTTTATGGTCGTCGGCGGGTTCGAGCCCACTGTTGACTGGCATGCCATCGGCCTGCCACTGCGGAAATCCTTCGCGCAAACGGCGTGCTCGCCTGCCCCGGTGGCGCAACAGGGCAACTGCGCGATGTGCGAGCAGACAGTAGGGGCCGCGGCAATAGGCGATCACCTCTTTGTTGGTTGGAAGTTCCTTAAGGCGCTCCTTCAACTCAGGGAGCGGCATGCAGATTGCTCCGGGTAAGTGGCCTGCGGCGTATTCCTCCGCCGGCCTGACGTCGATGACGATGATGTCGCCGGTACGCAGTCTTCGCAGCAATTGGGCATTGGTCAGCGGCTCAAGATCGTCGGCATTGGCCAAGTAAGAGCGCATCAAGCGATCGATCTCTCCCAGGCGCTTCTCGGCGACTGAGCGAATAGCTGTAAGTAATGCGAGCACGTCGGGACCCGCCAACCGGTACGAGACGAAAAGGCCCGCTCGGTTTGCTTCGACGATGCCGGCGGCGCGCAGCACTTGAAGATGCTGCGACACGTTGGCCACGGACAGATTAGCTTCGCGGGCCAGCGCCTCAACTGTGCGATTGGTTTGGGCCAGCAGCTCCAGCAGTTTGAGCCGCTGCTTGCTGGCGACCGCCTTACCCACGATTGCGAGCTGCTCGAACAGCCGGTCCTGAATTGCGGCCGAGGCTTCATCCCCCGCAACGATGAGCCGCGCCGCATCGGCGATTTCCAAGCCGTGCGATTCGCGCTTGGCTGGAGCTGGTCTGATTAATGCGCGCCTACCGGACATCTGTACGAGGTTCGCCGTAAACGAGGTAGTAAATCAGTGGCACCACCAGCAGGGTAAAGCCGGTGGAAGCGAAAATCCCAAAGATAAAGGCCCAGGCCAGCCCCGAGAAGATCGGATCCAGCGTAATTACGATCGAGCCCAGCACCGCCGCGCTAGCGGTCAGCACAATGGGGCGAAAGCGCACGGCACCAGCCTCCAGCACGGCTTCCTCCAGGCTGAGTCCGCGGGCGAGACCGAGATGGATGAAGTCGATCAGGATGATGGAATTGCGAACCACGATCCCGGCCAGCGCGATCATTCCGATCATCGCGGTGGCGGTAAAGAAGGTTGGGTCGGAGTAGCCGGCGACAGGATGATTGGTCAGCAGGTTCAGGACAAAGAACCCCGGCATGATACCCACCAGTGTCAAGGGTATTGCCGCCATTATGATCAACGGCATGGCCATCGATCCGGTTTGCCCCACCAGCAGGATGTAGATGAAGAAGAGTGCGGCGGCGAAGGCCACGCCCAGGTCGCGGAAGACCTGGACCGTAATGTGCCATTCGCCTTCCCCGGTCCACACAATCGAGTAGCCGCGGGGGAGCATGCGAGCGGTGCGGCCCTCGAGCCATAACACTTCGTTGACCGGGCTGATTCCAGCCGTGCCCGCCATTACCATCGCGACCCGCCGCAGATCCTTATGATAAATCGGCTGCTCATCGGTGGTCTGCTCAATTTCACCCAGTTCCGAGAGCGGCACTAGCTGACCGGCGGATCCACGCAGCTTGAGCGCCAACAGCCCCTGCAGCGAAGAGCGCGCGGCGCGCGCCATTCTAATTTCGATCAGCAATGGGGCGCGTTCGGATTCGGCGTGGATGGTACCGGCGGACTGACCGCCGAGCGCGATCGCCAGCGCTTGGGCGACGGCGGCGGTGGTGATGCCGTTGAGCGCCGCTTTCTGCCGATCGACGACAAACTTCAGCCGTGGAGCACGGGTTATGGAAAAATCATCGGGCGACACCAGGCCCGCGGTGTTGGCGAACACGCCTTTGAGTTGGCGTCCATACTCGATTAGCTGAGTGTATTCCGCATACGGCGGGCCGTAGATTTCGGCAACCACCGAGGCCAGCACCGGCGGGCCGGGCGGGACTTCGATTATTTTAGCCAGGCGGACATGATCGCGCCGGGCGATCGCGCGCACCAACGGTTCCAGCCGCAGCGCGATTTCATGCGAGGACTGCTGGCGGTTGCTTTTAGGCGCGAGCTGGATTCGGATATCAGCTTGCCATGGCGCCTGACGCAGATAGTAGTGCCGAACCATGCCATTAAAGTCGAAAGGCGAATTGGTCCCGACGTAAGCTTCGTAGTCGGTGATCTCGTTGACGCGTGCCAGTAGCCGTTCGAAGTCGAGGGTGACTGCGTTAGTCGCCTCCAGGGGCGTGTCCTGCGGCATGTCGATCACCAGATCGAGTTCGTTTTTGTTATCGAACGGCAGCATCTTGACCGGCACCAGCCCCACAATAACCAGCAATATCGAGAGCACGAATGCGCCACCTATCCCCAAGATAAACAGCCACGCGCGGCGCCGACTCTCCAGCAACGGCTGCAACAGCCGCCTGTACCAGCGCCGTATGCTCGCACCCTCCTCGCCGGCCGCGTCTCCCGGGGGCGTGTCATACTCGTGCTTGAGCAGGTGAAAGGCCGCCCACGGCGTGATCGTGAACGCGACAATCAGTGACATCAGCATCGCCAGCGGTACGTTGAAGGGCATCGGCCGCATGTACGGTCCCATCATGCCGCCCACGAACAGCATCGGAATGAAGGCCACAATCACCGTGAAAGTGGCCAGAATGGTGGGCGGGCGGACCTCGTCCACCGCGATCAGGGTGGCCTCGCGCGCCGGTACCTCGCGGAGCTTGAAATGACGATGAATGTTCTCGACGTCCACAATAGGATCGTCCACCAGCAGGCCGAGCGAAAGGATCAAGGCAAACAGGGTGACGCGATTGATGGTGTAGCCGGCCAACAGATTGCCCAATAGCGCCACTGCCAGGGTTACCGGTACCGCGATGGCAACGATCAAGGCCTCGCGCGCACCGAGCGAAAAGGCCAATAGCACGGCGATGATTGCCACGGCGATCAGAAGTTCGCGCACCAGCTCGTTGACCTTTTCGTCGGCGGTCTGACCGTAGTTGCGCGTAACCAAGAGCCCGACGTTGGAGGGAAGCATCAGCGGGCGTAGCGCCTGGATTTTGGCGAGCAAGCCCTGGGCCACCGCGACTGCATTGGTGCCCTGGCGTTTGGCAAAAGCGATGGTTACCGCGGGATAAATCGCGCTACGCTCTCCGAGTCGCGCAAGCTTTAATTGTCCGGGTTCCTCAAAGAGCAATTTGCGCGCTGGGCCGAAGCCGATGTTGGTGTAGGTCGTGGCCTCGGCAGGGCCGTCGATCACCTGGGCCACATCGCGCAGGTAGACCGGCCTGCCAGCGGACACCCCCACTACCAGGCTGGCCACTTCCTCGGCATTGCGCAGGAAAGGCCCGCTGTCCATCACGAACTGGCGATCGTCGCGCGCGAAACTTCCGACTCGCAGGTTCGTGTTAGCCCCCTGGAGGGCTTGTTGCAGCGCCTGGACGCTGAGGTTATGGGCGGCAAGCCGCTGGGCGTCAAGCAGCACCCGCACCTGCCGCGGCCGCCCCCCGACCACAAAGGAGCGACCGGTGTCGGGCACCTCCTGCATCCGCTCCATAATTTCGTCGGCAATCCGGCGCAGCATGGCGTCATCGACCTCGGCGCTGTATAGGGTAACGCTGAGAATGGGGACGTCGTCGATGCTTACTGGTTTGACAATCCAACCGGTTACGCCGGTGGGTACCGCATCGCGGTTGGACTCCAGCTTGTTGTAAATTTCTACCAGTGCTTTGGTGCGGTCGTAGCCAACGCTGAACCGCACGGTCACCATCGCCACCCCGGGCTGCGAGGCCGAGTAAATGTGACTGACGCCGTCCATTTCCCACAGGCGCTTTTCGAGGTTGGTGGTGACCAGATTTTCGACCTCGGCTGCGCTTGCTCCGGGCATCTGCACGATGACGTCCGCCATCGGTACAGAAATCTGCGGATCTTCCTCGCGTGGCGTGACGGCAAGCGCAACCACGCCGGCGGCCAGCGAGGCCACCAATAATAGGAGCGACAAATTGGAGCCCAGGAAGAGATCGACAATCCTGGCGGTAAATCCGGGCCCGTCGTTAGCGGTTGCCATTGCCCACCATCGGCGCAGTGCCGGCGATTACCCGATCGCCGGACTTAAGACCTGCTAGGACTTCTACGCGGTCGTTGAACTCGCGCCCCAGAACCACTGGCCGCAGTTGCACTGCGCCTGGCGTCAGGACGTTCACCGTTGCAAGCTGGCCGATAAGCCGTATGGCTGAGCGCGGCAGGGTAATCATATTTTGGGTGCCGTAAACGAACTGCGCCCGGACGAACATGCCGGGCTTGAGATCAGGGTCAACAGGCAGGGGAGCTCGCAAGCTGAAGCTGCGCGTGCTCGGATCAGCCGCTGGCACAATTTCGTTGACCCGGGTCGATAGCTCCAGCGCGCCGTCGCCGGCCACGACCTTAAGCGGCGAGCCAACCCTGATTTGCCGCGCCAGCTCTTCTGGTGCTGCCACTTCAACCCGAAGCGCCTTGTCGTCATAGAGCCTTACCAATGGTTGGCCCGGTAGGGCCATGTCGCCGGTGCGCACCAGCCGCTCCACCACTATCGCGTCCACCGGCGCGCGCACCGTGGCGTACGTTAAAGCCGAGCGCGCGACCGCCAGGGCGGCCGTCGCGCGGCTCACATTACCCAGGGCCGCGTGATAGGCCGCGGTGGCTGCGTCAAATTCGTGCGGGGTCACCGAGCCGCGCTTAACCAATGCCGCAAAGCGTCGATAGTCTGCTTGGCTCCTTGTCAGTTCGGCTTGCGCCATCCCAAGCTCACCGGTCGCTTGTGCCACCTGCGCTTTCAGCCCGCTTGGGTCCAGTCGCACCAACACCGCGCCCTGATGTACCAGCTGTCCCGCATGGACTGGAACCGCGATTACGCGGGCTGACACTCGGCTGGCGGCTTCCACGGGCGTCACCGACTCGACGGTCCCCACCAGATTGTAGATCTGTGGCACCGTTTGTTCGGACACCACGACAACAGCTTGGTTTGGAAGATAGGAGGGGCGCTGGTTAACCAAGCCAGGTGCGATTTTGCCGGCGCCGTTCCACCAGATCAGCAGGCCAATCACAGCCACGCCGCCGATCAACAGTATCCAGCGTGGTATTCGCAGACTTGCAGTGTTCGCTTTTGGGGTCATTGGCCGTTCGCCATCGGCATCCGGCCCACCACCAGCTCCAGCGCGGCGCGATCAACCGCGAGGGCTATATGCGCTCGAATCCGCTCCATGTCGGCTCGCTGCCGGGTAGTTTGGGCGTCGAGGACCGCGACGTTAGTTGCTAATCCCGCGCCATAACGATCTTCCAGGATTTTCAAGGCGGCGCTTGCATACGAATAGTTGCGCTGCGCCACGCTCACATTCTGTTGCGCGGCGGCCAGGGTTCGGTAAGCCCGTTCCACCTCCAGCCCGATGGCGTGCTTAAGGTCCTCGGCCAGAGTCTTGGCGCGATTTAGTTGCGCCAGAGCTTCATCGACCTTGTTCTTGGTCGCCAGGCCGTTGAACAGGTTAAGACGCGCGTAAACGAAAACCGCATAATTATTCCCCGCCCGGACCAACTCCTCGGAATCGTTTTCATAGGTGGTGGCCACGCCGACGCTAGGTAAATAATCTGCGCGCGCGATTGTCACCGCTTGCTCGGCTTGCCCAACGTTGGCCGCCGCGATGCCCATCTCCGGGCGTGAGGCGATGGCCTGGCGGTTCAGTTCGGCCAAGTCGAGAGACCCGGTCGGGCCGACGCCAAGGGCACTCTGCGCCATGGGTAGCGGCGCGAGGCGCTCATTCTCATCACCCAAGACATGCGCCAGCGCCGCCCAGGCAATTTGCATCTGGCTTCGAGCGTCGGTGTCTTCTTCCTCCAGGCCCCCGGTCAAAACCTCAGTCCGCAAGATGTCCGCGTTGGCCGCCATCCCTTCGGCGAACAGATTGCGGCTCTGGGTTAGGTGCGCGTCGGCGGCGGCCCTGGCACGCTCGATCACGCCCACGCGCTCTTCGGCGAGCACCGCGGTGAAATAGGCCTTGATCGTGGCAAACGCGATCTGTTCGCGCGTGCGCGCCTGACGCCAGGTCGCGGCTTCGGCGCCAAACTTGGCCGCTTTGAAGCTGGCCAAAAGTCTGCCCCCGGCATAGACCGGGAACGACAATTGAATCTGGCTCTGAAAATTAGACAAGGTTCCAGGGTGGTTGAGGCTGGAAAGCGCAAAATCGCTCTGACTGAAGTCCTGTTGGAGCAAGAGGTCGGAAAATACTAGTACCGGATTATCCGTGGCCGAATAATTTTCGATCGCATCCAACCGCGGCAACATCGCGCCGCGCGCCACCCCTACCGTGGCTTGCGCCGCGTCTTGCGCGTACGAGGCCGCTAGCAACGTGCGATTGGACCTCAAAGCGATCGCGATGGCTTGGGCCAACGAAATCCGCTTGGGTGGCGCTTCCGCGGCGCTTGCCCCGCCTACCATCAGGCCGGCGAGCAGCACGCTGAGCACCAACCTGCTCCAACCCTGAGCGCTCATTCGTCCCTCCCTGAACGTCGCCCAAGTCGCGCCGCCGCTTGGCCGGGAAGCGCGAACTGCGTCAACTCGCGACTGGAGCATGCTTCAGGCCTTGGACGGCGTTTGGCTGGTAAGCGAACAGGCGGTCGCCCCAAGCCCAAAGCGTTTCAGGATGGCCTCGGCCGGGCAGAAGCCGGTCAAGGCGGATTGGAAAAGATTGAGCCCCACGAAGAGCGTCAATAACAGCCAGCCGCGACTATAAAATTGCGCCAACCCCAAGCTCAGGATTACGAGACTTCCCGCCAACAATCGAACCCATCGTTCCAAAGACATTGGCCGTCTCCTTTTCAATAATTTCATTGAATTCTTGATTACTTTGCGGCACGCCGTCAAGTGCCTAATTTTTCCTGAGTTTGCTGGCGAAGGGCGCGCAGGCTTCCCGCCGCACTTGCGCGCTGCCAGCAGATCTGATGGATCAAAGAGGCGGGCCGAGCAGCTTAATCGCAACGGCTAACCGGAGGCTGAAAGCTATGAGAATTGTTTACTTCAAACTGCTGGGCTTCTTGCTACTGCTCGTCTTGTTGCTCGAGTCTGGGGTGACCACCGCGTCTGCGCAGCTCCAGCAGCTCCCGGCCGACAAGTACATCGCGCGAATGAATCAGGCCGGGCGCGACCTCAAAGTAAACCAGGTCATCCAGAAGCTGGGGCTGAAGTCGGGCGATATCGTGGCTGACATCGGCTCGGGCAGTGGCTCCTTCTCTATTCCCTTCGCCAAGGCCGTCGCGCCCAACGGGACGGTGTACTCAGTGGACATCGATCCCAAGATGCTGGCGTACGTTCGCAATCGCGCCAAGGAAGCTGGGGTTACGAACCTCAAGACGGTAGTCGGGCAATACGACGATCCCAAGCTGCCGGTCAAGGACGTTGACGTGGTGTTTTTCCATCGCGTTCTCCACATGATCGAACACCGCCAAGCCTACCTGGACAATGCCGCCAAATACCTCAAGCCCGGTGGCCGGATCGTGGTGATCGATAAGAATCCGCAGGATTCGCTTAACAGCTGGATGTGGCTTAAGCAGTCCGACGTGGATAGCTGGATGGCGGCGATTGGCTTCTATCCCGCCCAGCATTTTGGCATCTATGACGACCGCTACTTCGTGGTATATGCCCGTCCTTATGACAACAGTGTGTTAGTTCAGAAGTACCGTGATCTGAGGAACATGAAACCCTCGGCTCCGACCACCAAATAATGTTGCCATCGGCAAGGGCACGGCGGCCAGCTTGAGCGGGTCGCCGGCGCCTGCGAAGCTTGACAAGTTCTCTGTTCTGTGGAGCCGACCGGAAGGCCGTTGCGGCAACGCTTCCTACCCCGCTTTGTTAGTTTGCTTGGTTAATAACGGGCCCACGTCAGCTCTGTGCTCGAATGTGGGCGGCCGAGCCCGCAGTTGTCAAAGCGGGGTGTTGAGGCGGCTTTTCAGGGATTGTTCATCAGACGATGAGCGGCACTGAGATGGCGGAAAGAATCGCGCGGCCGGTTTTGGCGTTCGTAAAGCTCGGCCAGATGCAGATGGGCTTCGATAAGGTCGGCATCGCACTCCAGCGCACGTAGGAAATTCTCCTCCGCGCGGGCCAAGTCCGATTGCTTGCGATACATTACTCCAAGATCGAAATGCACCTCGGCGTCGCCCGGTTCCAGCCGCGCCACCGTTTCCAGATGGCGAATAGCACCGGCGAGATCACCGCAAGTCTCGAATAGACGACTGAGCCGACGATGGATCGCGCTGTCCTCGGGCTCGTGTTCCACATACTCGTGATAGAGCTTCAGCGCGCGCAGCGGGTCGGTTTCCTCCAGCTCGGCCGCGTTTTGCAGCAAGCGCCGCATGCGTGCTGGTTCCTCCAGTTTGCCCAGCGGCTGGCCGGTGTCCGGAGCCAACGCGAGCAGAAGTTGGCCGCTGTCGGCCTCGAATTGGGCGGTGCCGTCGCGGGCCAGAATATGGCCGTTGCGTTGGTAGAGTTTAAGCGACGTCAGCGGGCGACTTTGGTCGATAACTCGGCCGAGGCGATCGAAGCATTGCTTGAGGGCCAGGATGCGACCGCCGCTTGGTAGCAACTCTTTGGTAAGCCGCATGCGCAGCAGGTCTTCGAAGCTGAATTGATAGTTGCGGCCGTGGGTGGCGGTGGGGGTAACCAGCTTGCGCTTGACCCAATAGCGAATGCGCGCCGGCGATATCGCCAGAATTCGCGCCGCCATCCGGGTCGAGAAACTCTGTGCCGCCATCCCACCCCGCCGCTCCATCGCAGGTTCAGTATAGGGTCGCCGAGAATATCCCATCAATCACAGGCCCGTGCGGTTTTGCACAGGACCGACGCAATTGCTCACATCCATGCTCTGTGGGCCGTCACCGGTGTTCACCTGGAAGGCGTCGTGCGTTCCAGCTCGGCCAGCACCGTCAGGCTGCGCACGGCCGCCCCGACTGCGTTGGCGGCGTAATCCAGCCGCGCGGCGGCCTGGGCATCGGTCATCCCCGGTCCGGTAACCCCCAGCGCCACCGGCTTGCCGCTAGTGGCGGCCAGGCGGGCCGCAACCTGGGCTACGGCGTGAGTAATCACCTCGTCGTGTCGGGTCTCGCCCTGGATTACCGCGCCGATCAATACCACCGCGTCGATGTCGTTACGCTCCAGCAGTTTTTTGATTATTGCCGGCATGTCGAAGATGCCCGCGACGTGGCATTCGGCGCCGATTTCTGCGCCCAATGCGCTGGCCTGCGCGCGCGCCCGCGCCGCCATCGGCCCGGTCACTTCGCCGTTGAAATCGGCCACCAGTAATCCTAACTTCACTTGCACCCTGCCTCCATTCCCACCTCGCGCACCGCGACGCCATGGGCGCGCAGGTAGCGCTTGATCTCGCCGATCGAATGTTCGCCGTAATGGACGATCGAAGCTACAATGGCGGCGTCGGCGCCGGCTTGGACGAAGGCTTGGCGCAGATGCTCGGGCGCACCTGCCCCGCCAGAGGCGATCACCGGAATAGTGACGGCGGCACTGATCTGGCCGGTCAATTCCAATTCAAAGCCCTGGTTGGTACCGTCGCGATCGATCGAGTTGATACATAGTTCACCCGCACCCAAGTCCTCGCCACGGCGTGCCCAGGCAATCGCATCTAGGCCGGTGGGCAGGCGTCCGCCGTCGATCACGACCTCGTAGCCCGAAGGCAGTGAAGGCCGTGCGCCGGTGCGCTTGACCTGCATTGACAGTACGATGCATTGGCGGCCAAAAGCGCGTGCCCCCTGGCTGATGATCTCGGGGGTACGCACGGCGCCGGAGTCGACGGAAACCTTCTCCGCGCCTGCCAACAGCACCGCTCGCATATCCTCGAGGGTGCGCAAGCCGCCGCCTACTGTAAAGGGGATGAAGATTTCACGCGCTACCGCGCGCACCACCTCCAGCATGATCCCGCGCTGCTCGTTGGAGGCGGTGATATCGTAAAAGACCATTTCGTCGGCGCCCTCGTGGTAGTAATGGCGCGCCATCGCCACCGGGTCGCCCACATCGACATTGCCTTCGAAGGCAATTCCCTTGGTGACCTTACCCGCCCTGACATCCAGGCAGGGAATAATGCGTTTAGACAGCATCGGCCTCTATACCAGGCGGCAGAAATTATCCAGCAGCCGCAATCCTGCCGCGCCGCTCTTCTCCAGGTGAAACTGAGTAGCGACTAGCCGACCGCGCGCCAGTGCCGCAGTGAAGCTGACGCCATAATCTGCGATGGCGATGGTCACGTCCGGGTCGGTGGGCACGGGATAATAGGAATTTACGAAATAAAAATGGGTCTGGTCGGGGACACCATCGAAAATCGGATGGGGCCGTACTTGATGGACCTGGTTCCAGCCGATCTGGGGCACTTTCAGCGGATTGGCTTGCTCGGAATGAAATCGGCGCACCGTGCCGGCGATTAGGCCCAGGCAGCGCGTGTCATCCTCTTCGCTGCGCTCCAGCAGGATCTGAATTCCGATACAGATTCCCAAAAACGGCTTCCCGGCCGCGATTACCTGCTCGCGCAGCACCTCTTCCAGCCCTAGCCGGCGCAAATTCTCCATCGTCGCGCCGGCCGCTCCCACCCCCGGTAAAATTACCCGCTCCGCACCGGAAATCACGCCCGTCTCCGCAGTGACCACACATTGGTGGCCCAAATGTTCCAGGGCACGGGCGACACTGGCCAGGTTGCCGGCGCCGTAATCAATAATGGCGATCATGATTTCAAGTAATCGAGCGGTCCGAAGGTCAAAAAGGCCCGGGCCTCGTGATTTTCCTCCCGCGGCGTTCGCAACTTCCTTTGATTTTTAGCACGTGCCAGGCTGCGCTTCCCATCCCTATCGCTCTGCCGCAGCAATTGCGGCGTCCGTGCGGCGGAGCGAAATCCGATGCCTCTTCCCTAAGTAAGCGTAGCGCTTCGCGATTGCGCACGACTGATAGCGTTTTAATAGGGAGCCGCCATGCCCCCCCTATTGGAACCTGCGACGTTCGAGCGCCCTTGGGCCTTTTCCGCGGCTTCCTAGGGTTGGGGATCGCGATGGACCGTGGCGGGAGAAAAAGCGGGCAGGCAGACCGCTATGTATTCCGCCCCCTCGGGCGTGCTGTAGCGCACCCATTCGCCGCGCGGTGCCAACACCGCCTGCCCGGCCCGCGCCTCGAAAGTGCCGGCCTCGCTTTCGACCCTCAATGCTCCGCTCAGAATTAGGCTGTACTCGTCGAAGGCGGGCCGCTGACCGGGTTCTACCCAGCCCGCCGGACTGGTCATCCGAGCGATACTCACAGGCGCGCCCGGCGTATTGACCAATCCCACATATTCTTCGATCCGCTTGGGCTTGTTGCCCGCTGCCGCCACTACCGTGGGGCTGCCAATCAGAGTTGCCATCGGTCCTACTTTCAGTCCATGGTAAGGACGATTTTACCAACTTGAGCATTGCCCAGCATGTAGGCATGGGCATCATTGATCTGCTCGAAGGCAAAGGTGCGATCGACCACGGGATGCATCCGGCCGCGTTCGAATTCGCCCAGCATTTGTTCGGCGAAGCGTTGGCTGCATTGCAGAGCTTCCTCGGCGCTGCGGGTGCGGAAGGTTACTCCGATAATCGAGATGCGTTTGCGCGCGACCTCGTCCAAATCGCACGGTCCAACCTTGCTGTCGTTGCGTCCTACGCTGACCAGGCGCCCCTTGATCGCCAGCGCCTTGATGTTGTCGGGTAACATCGAGCCGCCCACATGATCGATGATTACATCCACACCGCGTCCGCCGGTGGCTTTAAGTACTGCCTCGGTCCAGCCTGGCTCGGTGGTATTAATCACCTGATCGGCACCAAGCGATCGCAAGGCCTCGCTCTTGGCTGCTGAACGGGTGGTGGCGAGCACGGGATGGGCTTCCAGGCAGCGTGCGATCTGAATCGCGGCGGTGCCCACGCCCGAGGAGCCCGCGGTTATCATCACCGCTTCACCCGCGGCCAGGCGGGCGTTACTGACAAGAGCATCATGGGCGGTGATAAAGACGTTGGGAATGGCCGCCGCTGCCACCCAACTTAAGCCGGCGGGAATCGCCATCAGGGCGCGCTGATCCACTACCGTGAAGGGGGCATAGCAGCCGTGGGCTCGTGCCATTACTCGATCTCCCACCTTCCACTGACTGACGCCCGCGCCCACCGCCGCGATCTCGCCGCCGAATTCCGTCCCGCCGCGGCCCGGCTTGGCGTTGGGATTGTCCAGCCGCAGCTCAGGACGTCGAATCAATTCACCGCGGTTGATCGCGCTGGCGTGAATTCGCACCAACACCTCGCCCACCCCAGGGGTGGGAATCGGCACCTCGCGCCACTGTGGTATCGCGCCCTCGGGTCCGGGCACGTTGTAGAGCGCCTTCATGGTCTGGCTCATGATGACCGCCTCCGAAGCCAACTGTCCGATGTTGCTTAGCACTCCGCGACCGGCGGCGCCATCGGCGTGCGCTTCGGTGCGCGGCGCTGGCGATAAGCCTGCCGTTCGTGCTAGTTCCTCGCCAAACCCACCAGCGGGGATGCGGTCGCCGAAGACCCACGGGAGGAGACGTAATGAAGTGCAGCCAGATTTCAAGCCAACAGCCCACGCTCGCGCCGGCGCCCACGGAGCGGGGACGCATCTCGCGCCGGCAGATGTTGGCCGGGATGGCCGCGCTGGGTGCGACCGCGCTCGGCGCCGTGGGCCGCGCTCGCGCGCAGTCGGCGGCCGCCGGCACAGGCGCGGCGCAGCACGGGCGCATCATCGATGTCCATCATCACATGTTGCCGCCCAAATACGTCAAGGCCGTCCATCAAGCCCTTAGCCACGAGACTCCGCCGATTCCGCGAGTGATGAATTGGACTCCGGCCCATTCGCTGGAGGAGATGGATCGCAACGGCGTCGCCACCGCTGTAATCTCCGTTTCCACCCCCGGCGTGTGGTTCGACAACGTCGGGCAGGCCCGTCGCTTGGCGCGCGAATGCAACGAGTACGGCGCCAAGCTAGGGCAGGACCATCCGGGCCGCTTCGGCCTGTTCGCCGCGACCCCTTTACCCGATACCCAAGGCAGCCTGCGCGAGATCGAGTATGCGATGGACAGCCTGCACGCCGACGGGGTGGGATTACTCACCAACTACGACGGCAAGCATTTGGGCGATCGCAAATTCTGGCCGGTGTACGAGGAGCTGAATCGGCGTAAGGCGGTGGTCTATGTCCATCCCACCTCGCTGGCCGGCTGCATGACGCCGGTGCCGGGCACCACGATCGCGCTGATCGAATTTCCCACCGACACCACGCGCACGATTACCGATCTCATCTATAGCGGCACGCTTACCCGCTATCCCAACATTCAGTTCATTTTCTCCCATGGCGGCGGCTCGATGCCGATGTTGGCTCATCGCATCTTCGGCGGCCTGGAAGGACAGCATCGGCTCAAGCCTAGCGATCAGGGCTTTCCGCCCGAGCTGCGTCGCTTGCATTACGACACCGCCAGCATCACCAATCCGCCTGCGATGACGGCTTTGCTCAAGATGGTGCCGGCCAGCCAGGTGCTGTTCGGCAGCGACTATCCTTGGGGGCTGATCGGACCCACCGAGCGGCAATTGGTGGGCCTCAACCTCACCGACGACCAGGTTGCCGACATCGAGTATCGCAACGCCCATCAGCTCTTCACGCGTTTCCAAGCCGGCTGACCGGCGCCACCCGCGACAACAGGCGCGACAGGCTGGCCTTCGCGTATGCTTAGCCCAAGGGTTCCTACAACCCTTGGGCTTCAGGCATGTGCCCGGTAGGGGACTGGATGGGCCTTTTCGTAGGCCGTGATCGCGGCTTCATGGCGCAGGGTCAAGGCGATATCGTCCAGCCCTTCGAGCAGGCAGGTGCGGCTTTGCGTATCGATCTCAAAAGATGCGCTCCAGCCGGCGTCATCGCTGACGGTCTGAGTTTCCAGGTTGATAGTCAGCCGGAGATCCTGCCGGGCGGTGCGGGCAAACAGCCCATCGATTTGATCCTCGCTCAGTTTGATCGGCAAAAAACCGTTCTTGAGCGAGTTGTTATGAAAGATGTCGCCGAAGGAAGGTGCAATCACGGCACGAAAGCCTTGGTCCGCCAGTGCCCATACCGCATGCTCGCGCGAGCTGCCAATCCCGAAATTGGCCCGCGCCAACAGTATGGTGGCCTCGCGGTAGCGCGGTTGGTTGAGGATGAAGTCCGGATTGGGTGAGCCGTCGGGATTACGCCGCCAATCAAAGAATAAGCCTTCTCCCATCCCCTTGCGCACGATTGCCTTGAGGAACTGTTTGGGAATGATCGCATCGGTATCGACATTGGGCCGATCCAGCGGCGCCACCAAGCCGGTAAAAGTCTTGAATGCCTGCATTGATCTATCCTCGAAAGTTCAGCGCCAGCTCCGCACGTCGACGAAATGGCCGGCGATCGCCGCCGCCGCCGCCATCTCGGGCCCGACCAGGTGGGTACGGCCGTCCTTACCCTGGCGTCCCTCGAAATTGCGATTGGAGGTGCTGGCGCAGCGCTCCTTGGGGAGCAGAAAATCGGGGTTCATCCCCAGGCACATGCTGCATCCCGATTCTCGCCACTGAAAGCCAGCCTCGCGGAAGATCTGGTCCAGCCCCAGTTTCTCGGCCGCGGCTTTGACTCGCTGCGAGCCCGGCACTACCAGCGCCTGAATGTTGGGCGCGACTTTGTGTCCTTTTACAATGCGGGCCGCAGCCTGCAGATCGTCCAGGCGCGAATTGGTGCAGGAGCCGATAAACACGCGGTCCAGCTTGATCTCCGTGATCGGCGTGCCCGCTTCCAGCCCCATGTAGGCTAGTGCCCGCTCGGTGGCGGCGCGCTGGGCCGAATCCCCGATTTGTTTGGGATCGGGCACTCGGCCGGTGACTTCGGTGACCATCCCGGGATTGGTGCCCCAAGTCACCTGTGGCGCGATCGCGCTGGCATCCAGGGTAACGGTGCGATCGAAGCGGGCGCCCGGCTCGGTGGCCAACGCTAGCCAGCGCACGGCGGCGCGCTCGAACTCTGCCCCTTGCGGCGCGTAAGGGCGACCGCGCAGATATTCGATCGTGGTCTGGTCGGGTGAGATCATGCCGGCGCGTGCCCCGGCCTCGATCGTCATGTTGCACACCGTCATCCGCTGATCCATCGACAGTGTCCGGATCGCGCTGCCGGTGAATTCCACCGCGTAGCCGATTCCCCCGCCGGTGCCGATCTTGCCGATAATCGCCAGGATAATATCTTTGGCGCTCACCCCACGGCCACGCTGCCCATCCACGCGAATTTCCAGGGTCGGGCATTTTTCCTGCCACAAACATTGGGTGGCCAGCACATGCTCGACCTCGCTGCTGCCCACGCCGATCGCCAGTGCGCCCATCGCACCGTGGGTGGAGGTGTGGCTGTCGCCACAGATAACCGTCATCCCGGGCTGGGTCAGCCCCAGCTCAGGGCCGATGACATGCACGATACCTTGATTTTCCGAACCCAGGTCGAAAAGGCTCAGGCCAAAGTCCTTGCAATTCTGACGCATCGTTTCGACTTGCAGCCGCGAGTTGGGCTCGGCGATAGGCAAACGATGGTCAGTGGTGGGAATGTTATGGTCAAGGGTGCTGAAGGTCCGACCCGGCTCGCGCACCTTGCGCCCGCTGTTGCGCAAACTCTCGAAGGCTTGGGGCGAGGTCACCTCGTGAATCAAATGCAGGTCGATATACAGCAGGGCCGGCCGGCCCGGCTCCTGATAAACCACGTGGTTTTGCCAAATTTTCTCGAATAATGTCTGGGCCATGCGAGAATTCCTTCCTCAGCAGTAATAGCGCTTTTAGCGCTCCCGAATAAAGATGGCCGAACTCGCCCCTAACATGCCTGACCGCCAGTTTAAGCCGCCATTGGCGCGAGCGCGCCTGTGCACGCGCTTGCTCAACGGCCGCGCTAGTACCCTCAGGGCAATGCTACTTGATGCGGGTGGTCGGCGAGGCGCGCGTGGCGCGGGCCAAACCCCGCACCACGGCGTCTTCGCCAAAGCGGTGCGCCAGCTCATCTAGCGCATCGTTGAGCCGCGCGCGCTTGTTGGTGCCTTCGGCGAACAAATCCAACTGACTGGCGCTAGCGCGGCGCAAGTTATGGACCTGGACTCCCGCCAGCCGCACTCGCTCAGCCAGCTTGAGCGCGCCTAACAGGGCGAGGGCGGTGCGCGTAATCCGGTCGCCGTCTGCTGTGGGACTGGTCAGGGTGTGGCTGCGGGTCAGTATTGGATAACGGCCCCCGCCCAGCGGACGAGCCAGTTTGAGCTTGAGGGTGACGGTAAGTGCCTGGACCGAATCGGCGCGCAGGCGGCGGGCTAAAGCTTCGCCATGCGCAATTAAAGTGCGCTTGAGCTCCAGTTCATTCAGCGCCAGGTCGCGCTCAAAGGTGCTCTCTTCCCCGTAAGATTTACGTTGCCAATCAGGATTGACCGGCCGTGGGTCGCTACCCCGCGCCAATTCCGCCAGGTGCGCGCCCAAAGAGCCCAGCCGGTTGGCCAGTAGCCCCGGTGCCGCGCGGGCCAAATCGCCGATCGTTCGTATGTTTGCGGCCTGCAAGCGCTCCAGCGTGACGCGCCCCACGCCCCATAGTCGCTCCACCGGCAATGGCTGCAGAAACCGGTCTAAGTACTCCGGTCCGAGCATCAACAAGCCGTCGGGCTTGGACATGTCGCTGAGGATTTTGGCGACCATCTTAATCGGCGCGATTCCCACCGACACCACCAGCCCGGTTTGTTCGCGCACGCGGCGACGAAGCGCCCGGCCGATCTCCTGGGGCGAGCCCAGCAGCCGCTCGGTGCCTGTGAGGTCAAGGAACGCCTCGTCCAGCGACAGGGGTTCGACCAGCGGTGTGAAGCTGTAAAAGATCTCGCGGATCTGGCGTGAGATTTCACTATAGCGTGTCATCCGCCCGGCCACGAAGACGGCCTGCGGACAGAGCTTCATCGCCTGTGCTCCAGGCATCGCGGCGCGCACCCCGAAGCGGCGTGCTTCATAGGAGGCCGAGGCGACCACGCCGCGCGCGCTGCGTCCACCGACAATTACCGGCAGGCCGCGCAACTCGGGATGGTCCAACTGTTCCACCGAGGCGTAGAACGCATCCATGTCGGCATGGGCGATTACCGCGGGCCAAGCTGATTGTGCCGCCATCCGCTGCCTCCTTAGCGCAGGCAGTGCCCGAAGCTAGCAGCCAAAGCCTATTTCCTTCTTCTCAATATCAAGACTTTGGATTTCCGGGCTCGTACTGACCGACCCTTCCAGTTTAGCCTTCGTCTGGTCGACGTGCGTATAGCACCGGCGACGGCTCGCTCGCGAAGGAAGTGATCGCGACCTGCGGCCCTGACTAGGACTTGAGGACGGTCCTGGTCGCGCCGGGATAGACACTATGACAGTACTACGTTCGCGATATTTCAGAAACACAAAGAGGAGCGGGTTTCTATCGATACGCGCTTGAACAGTTGACTGTGGAACGGTTATTGGCTTGGCGGGCACAAGGCGCTTCAGGTGCCCTGTACCCGCCAAGTGGCTATTTAAAAAAGTTGGGGACCAGAAAGCCGAACACGCCGTTGCGCACGCTGTCGCTGGCGAAGACCTGGCCATGAGCGGGATCAAGCACTAATCCCACCGGATGGAGCAAATCGGTCTGCGCCCCGCGAATGATCGCCCGCGGCGCCACGTCGCCGTTATCGCTCTCGTTCCATACCCCGATAAAGCCCAGCGGCCCGGGGAAGGGCAGCGGCGGTCCGGTGCAATCCTTGCGCGGCTCGTGGCCACCCGGATCGTAGGGTGGGATGTAGTAGAAGTTGGAAGCGGTAGCGAAAATGCGCTGGCCTGCCACCTGCACATGCCAGATGTATTCCAGCCCCGTGGTCGGGCCGCTAATTACCCGCAGCGGCGCCACATCACCGTTGTCGGTGCGACGGAAAATGAAAATGCAGGGCCGATACTGCCGGTTTAGCCCGGCTGCCACTACCAGATCGTGGACCGGGTCGACTGCCACTCCAGTGATGCTGAAGAGCTGGGTCTTGGGTCCCTGGATGTTGCGCAGCGGCGCGATGTTGCCGTTGTCCTCCAGCGGATAGACCCGCAGGGCCCCGCTAGTGATATCGGCGATCCACAGCTCGTTGTGTTGATTGTCCACCGAGGGTTCGTAGGGCGAGTGAATCAGCGTTTTGTTGCCCTGAATTACCCGCACCGGCGGCACATCGCCATGCGCGCCGCCCCTAAAAAACACAATTGACGCAGCCAGCGGTTCCGTGGCAATAATCAGATCGTGGACCGGGTCATAGGTAATCCCGTGAGCGACGCGGGTTAGTTTGGTGTTTTGTCCCTCAATGATCCGCTTGGCTGGAATGTTGCCGCTTGCCACCCGGGCAAACGTCGCAATGCGGGGATCACTCACTCAATTGGGTACCAGCAGTTGGTCGCGCTTGGAGTCGTAGCCTAGCGCCATCGGATTGCCGAAGCCCGCTGCCGGGCTGCCCTCGGGCGCGTTGCGCACGATCTTGCGGGGCTCGACGTCACCCTCTTGAGTGCGATCGAAGACCTCGGCGTTATGGCCGAAGTTAGCCACCCAGATCTGATCGTGGACCGGGTCGTAAGCTACCCCCATGGGCTGGCGAATAGCGGTGTGCGGTCCGCCTAGCACCCGAATCGGCGCCACGTCGCCGTTAGCGTTGCGCGGGAAAACCAGCACTTGATTGCCCGCCTCGTTGGCCACGAACAGCTCGCCGTGGCTGTCATCAACCGCGATTCCAGTGGGCCAGTTGAATTGAGTCTTGGGGCCGCTGATGACTCGCACCGGCGTGGCGTCGCCCTCATCGTCGTCACGAAAGACTCGAATGGAGGGAGGATAATAGTGCCCGCCTCCCATGTAATCGGGATCCCAGTAGCCCTGGTTCCAGTTACCATAGTTGGAGACGAAGATTTCGCGATTGGGCTCGTCCCAGACCACTCCATGCGGATCGGCCAGGCCGGTGCGCGGGCCCCGAATTGAGCGCAGGGGCCGGTCGGCGCCCTTGGCTTGGACGCGATAAAAGATGATCTCGGCGTTGTGCTGAATCGCCACCGCAATCTGCTTGTAATGTTGGCTGATCGCGATTCCGTAGGAGCCGTGAGGCACGGCTAGCACCCGCGAGGCGTAATCGCCGCTGGCGCTGTATGGGAAGGCCGCAACGTCGTCACCGACGTCGTTTTCAGTAGTGTAGAATTCGTGCCGCACCGGATCGACTGCCACACCCGCGGCGAAGGAAAGAAAGGTGTCAGGCCCTTTGACCCAGGCCTTGTACGGCGTGACGTCGGGATCCGAGGGGTTGGCCTTGACGTCGGTTGAATAAATCAGCGCGCTTTTCAGATTGGTGTCGCTCATGACCACGATCCCGGCCTTGGGATCCAGCGCGATACCGTTGAACTCGGGATAGGGGTCGGACAGCTCGGAGCAGGGCGCTATCGGACCGCCGGGAATGGTGGCAAGAATTTTGGTGAACTGCGCGGGCATCGTGTACACCGTGCGCGGCGAGCCCAGTTCGGCCAAGGTGTGGCGCACCGGCCGGCGTTGTCCGCCGGCGCTGGGTGCCGGATGGTCGGCATCGCTGCCGCTTTGGGCATAAGCCGCCTCCAGTCCGCGCCCCCATCGTCCCACCGACGGACTCGTCACCAGCAGGGCCAGCGTCGCGGCCGAGACTGCTATGATAGTAACTATCTTCATTCCAAACCCTCGATTCTCGCTCGGAGCGTTTATGCGCACTTCGAGCGCTAGCCGAATTGCGGTAAATTTACGCGATTTACCAGTTAGACGCTTATAGCGGTGAACGGCTTCGAAAGCTCGGCTACCACTGCGGCGGGGTTGGGTCAATCCGAACGATCCTGCGCTCGGCGGTGGTTTTCGGGCCCTGGGCGACGTAGAGAACGGCTTTGTAGAAAACGGCTTTAGCGAGAGCTTGTAATTCGCCCCGTCCGGAGTTATTTGTTTGACCAGGAAGCTAAACAATTAGATGGGTTTGGCGGCGATATTCCCACGCTAGGCCGGCGCTTGATAGGGACGGTCCAACCTGGGAGGCAGCTCGTACAAAGCGGCTGGCCCGTCTCCCTTTCGAGGAGGGAAGTCCGTGCTCACACACGAAGAAAATGAGTTGCTGGTTCGGGTCGGTCCGGGTAGCCCGATGGGCGACTACATGCGCGAATTCTGGATGCCGGCGTTGCGCAGCGAAAGTTTGGAGGCCGACGGTGCGCCGCGGCGGGTACGCTTGATGGGCGAAAACTTCGTCGCCTTTCGTTCCACCGATGGACGGGTGGGATTCTTCGATGAAGGTTGCCCCCATCGCTGCACTTCGCTGGCGCTGGCGCGCAATGAAGACAATGCCCTGACGTGTATTTTCCACGGCTGGAAGATGGACGTCTCGGGCAAAGTGGTCGAGGTGCCCTCCGAGCCGCCCGAGCGACGGGTCGAATTCGCGGCCAAGGTGCGGGTGCGCCATTATCCCGTGCGCGAGGCGGGCGGCATGGTGTGGGTCTATCTGGGTAAGGAGGAGCAGCCGCCGCGGTTTTTGGATTTCGAGCTCAACACCATCGCGCGCGAGAACGTCGAGCCCTTTCCCGCCTTGGTGCACAGCAATTGGCTGCAAGGGCTGGAAACCACCATCGATTCCTCCCATCTGGGCGTGTTGCATGCCTACTGGCTGAAAAAGATGACCACCACCTCGGGCAGCGCGATGGCCAGTATGAATAACGGCCCAACCTACGAATATCTGTCCAAACCCTACGGCTTCCGCGAGGCGGCTCTGCGTGACCTGTTCGACGGCACCGTTTATCAGCGCATCCGTGAAGTGATGCTGCCCTTTTTCTCGTTCGTGCCGATGGACCACTTCATGCCGCATCTGACCATCATCGTGGTGCCGGTGGACGACGAGTGGCATTGGCAATGGTACATCTGGTTTTATCCCGACAAGCCGCTGAGCGAAGAGCAGCGTCTGCGCATGATGGGCGGGACGGGCACACGCGATAACGTCGCCGCCAACTTTCGCCATCGCGAAGACAATTGGGGCCAGGATCGCGCGGCGATGAAGGAAGGGCATTGGAGCGGGTTCCAAACCCTCAACTATGAAGACTTCGCGGTGGGTGAGGCCCCGGGCGTGATCATGGATCGTACCCGTGAGTACTTGGGCAGCAGTGACAGCACGTTGATTCGCTTGCGCCGCCTCCTGCTGGCCGCGGTCCGTGCCCATCAGCAGGGCAAGCCGGTGTATCATCGCGAGCAAGCCGTGGATTTTGGCAAGATTCGCGCGATCACGCTGCGCGCCCCCAAAGATATGGATTGGAAGGACGTCGATCCGTTCAATCCGCCCCCCTCATTGCCCTTCTTAGGCTGACGCGAGGGCCAGGCGGCCAATGTAGCGAAACGTCGAATTTTGCGCCCGGCGGATACTCCGGGCTGCAGCGAGTGGAGGACTTGGCGATGCTGACGCGTGAAGACAACGAATTGCTGTGTCGAGTCGGCGTGGGAACGCCGATGGGCGAATTGTTGCGCGAGTATTGGATGCCGGCCGCGCTCACCTCGCAGCTGGAAGCCGACGGCGCGCCGCTGCGGGTGCGCTTGATGGGCGAGAACTTCGTTTGTTTTCGCGCCACTGACGGCCGCGTGGGTTTCTTCGACGAAGGCTGTCCCCATCGCTGTACCTCGCTGGCGCTGGCGCGTAACGAAGACAACGCGCTTACCTGCATCTTTCACGGCTGGAAGATCGACGTCTCGGGCAAAGTGGTCGAGGTGCCTTCCGAGCCACCCGAGCGGCGCGCCGAGTTTGCCGCCAAGGTGCGGGTGCGCCATTACCCGGTGCACGAAAGTGGCGGCATGGTCTGGGTATACCTGGGCAAACGCGATCCCGCCCCGGCCTTCCCCGAATTTGAATTTACCAACCTGCCTCCCACCCATTGCGCGATTCATCGCGCGGTAGTGCACAGCAACTGGGTGCAGGGCTTGGAGACTACTATCGATTCCTCCCACTTGGGAGTGCTGCATTCCTATTGGCTTAAGAACCGCAGCAACTCCGGCGGCGCGCTGGCCACCGCCAATAATGGACCGGTGTACGATCAATGGATGAAGTCCTACGGCTTCCGCGAAGTGGCTGCGCGCGATCTGTTCGACGGTAGCGTTTATATGCGCATTCGCGAGGTGGTGGCGCCCTTCTATTCCTTCGTGCCGATGGACTCCTTCGTGCCGCGCCTAGCCATCTGCCTAATCCCGATCGATGACGACTGGCACGCGCAGTGGTACATTCGCTATCAGAGCGAGGCGCCGATCGCCGAAGACTTCATGCGCTACCATCGCCAGTATCCCGACCCCAGCAACATCGCGGCAGATATGCCCGGCCGCGAGCAGGTCTGGGGCCAGGATCGCAAGGCGATGAAAGAAGGGCATTGGAGCGGCCTGGCGACCCTCAATTTCGAGGACTTCGCGGTCGCCGAGGCCCCGGGCATCCTGATCGATCGCAGCCGTGAGTACCTGGGTTCCTCCGACAGTACTCTGATTCGCTATCGGCGCATGATGCTGCAAGCCGTGCGTGACCATCAGGCTGGCAAGCCACCGATGGGGCTGGACGGAACGGTTGATTTCTCCAGTATTCGCGCGGTCACGGTGCGGACTAAGAAGGGGGTTGACTGGCGTGAAATCGATCCGCTCAATCCTCCCGAAACGCTAGCTTTACGCCATCGGGCGGAGTGAACAGAACTGCCGCTGCCAAGCGCCGGAGCATCTAAGCCCTCGGGCCGACAGGGTTTGGCGGGCTCGGTGAACAATCTGTGGGAGGGAGCCAGATGCTGACCCGAGAAGAAAACGAACTCTTATCGCGCATCGGTCGCGATACCGCGATGGGCGCTTACATGCGCGAGTTTTGGATGCCCGCGGTCCATTCGCGGCTGCTTGTGGCTGATGGCGCGCCGCGGCGGGTTCGCTTGATGGGTGAGAATTTTGTCGCCTTCCGCGCCACCGACGGTCGCGTCGGCATGTTCGACGAGGGTTGCCCCCATCGCTGCACCTCGCTGGCGCTGGCACGCAACGAAGACAACGCGCTTACTTGCATCTTTCACGGCTGGAAAATCGACGTCTCGGGCAAAGTGGTGGAAGTGCCTTCCGAGCCGCCTGAGCGGCGCGCCGAATTCGCCGCCAAGGTGCGGGTGCGCCATTATCCGGTCCATGAGGCCGGTGGCATGGTGTGGGTTTACCTGGGCCAGGACGAGCAGCCACCGCGCTTTCCCCAGTTCGAGTTCAATCAGTTGCCGCCCAGCCATTCTCAGGCCCATCGAGCGGTGGTCCATGCCAGTTGGCTGCAGGGGATGGAAACCACCATCGATTCCTCCCACTTGGGTGTGCTGCACGCGTATTGGCTTCGCCGCAGCGGGCGCAATGCGCTGGCAACCTTTAACACCGGCCCCACTTTCGATTATGTGATGAAGCCTTATGGTTTCCGCGAAGCCGCTCTGCGCGACCTGTTCGACGGCACGGTCTATACGCGGATCCGCGAAGTGGTGATGCCCTTTTATTCTTTTGTGGCGATGGAAAATACTTCACCCAATCTGACGGTGATGTTAATTCCGATCGACGACGAATGGCATGCCCAATGGTACGTCTGGTACGACCTCAACAAGCCGCTGACTCGCCAGACCCGGCTGGAGCTGCTCAACAATTACCGGCCGTGGAGCACTGAGCGGCTGGCGGCGCTGGATGACGAGCAACTGGCGGCGGCGCTGGACAACGTGGCAGCCGAGCTTGGCGGTCGCGACCAGGTTTGGCATCAGGACCGGGCCGCCATGAAGGAGGGGCACTTCAGCGGCCTAAGTACCCTGGGCCACGAGGACTTTGCGGTGGCCGAGTCCACCGGACCAATCGCCGATCGCACCCGTGAGTATCTGGGCTCTTCTGACAGCACCGTGATTCGCTACCGACGCATGATGTTGGAGGCCGTGCGCGCTCACGCCAGCGGACAGGCCGCGCGCGGCCTGGACCGCACTATCGACTATGGCGCGATTCGCGCCATAGCGTTGCGCAATCGGCAGGGCGAGGACTGGCGCGAGATCGACGCTTTTAAACCGCCCCAGTCGCTGGATAACGACTAGCCGGCGCTTTAGCCCGGGACAGTTTCCACCTCGAGGAAGCATCGGATGTTGACACAGGCAGACAATCAACTTGTCACCCAGGTTGGCGCAGGCCGGCCCATGGGCGAGATGTTGCGCGAGTACTGGATGCCCGCCGTGCTCGCCAGCAAGCTTGAGGCCGATGGCGCACCGGCACGAGTGCGCCTGCTGGGCGAAAACTTTATCGCTTTTCGTGCGACCGATGGCCGGGTTGGTTTCTTCGACGAAGGTTGCCCCCATCGCTGCACCTCGCTGGCGCTGGCGCGCAACGAAGACAACGCGCTTACTTGCATCTTTCACGGCTGGAAAATCGACGTCTCGGGCAAAGTGGTGGAAGTGCCTTCCGAGCCGCCCGAGCGGCGCGCCGAATTCGCCGCCAAGGTGCGGGTGCGCCATTATCCGGTGCGCGAGGCCGGCGGCGCGATTTGGGTTTATCTTGGCCGTCGTGAACAGCCACCTAATTTTCCCAGGTTCGAGTTCAATCTGCTTCCCCCCTCCCACATCGATGTTTATCGCGGGATCCTTCATTCGAACTGGTTTCAGGTGATGGAAACCACTATCGACTCCTCGCATCTCGGCGTGTTGCATTCGTACTGGTTACGCACTGGACGGGAGGCGGCGGGTACCCCGCTGGCGGCGGCCAATAACGGCCCAACCTACGAAGTCCTCGGTCAGCCTTGGGGTTTTCGCGAGGCCGCTTTGCGCGATCTATTCGATGGCACCGTGTACACTCGGATCCGCGAAGTTGTTGCCCCGTTTTATTCCTTTGTGCCGATGGACTCCAGCGTGTCCAACCTGACCTTGGCTCCCGTGCCGATTGACGACGAATGGACCTCGATCTGGTACTGGCGCTTCGATTTGCATAAGCCGCTCACGCCCGAAGAGTTGTTTCAGATTCGCGGCTACTCGCACGATCCCGACAATGTCGCGAGTGGCTTGGGCGGAATCGACAACCGCTGGGGTCAGGATCGCAAGGCCATGAAAGAAGGCCATTGGAGCGGGCTGCGTAGCCTCAATATCGAGGACTTCGCGGTAGCCGAAGCGCCGGGCGCGATCGCCGATCGCAGCCGCGAGTACCTGGGCTCCTCCGACAGTACTCTGATTCGCTATCGGCGCATGATGCTGGCGGCAGTTCGCGCTCACATGGCGGGACAGCCGGCACTGGGACAGGAGCAGGAGATCGATTACAGCAAAATCCGCGCGGTCACCTTGCGCAACCCCAAGGGTTACGACTGGCGCCAATGTGACCCACTGGCGCCGCCGGCCTCGATGATCGTCTAAGCTGACCGCGAAAAGGCCTGACCCGGGCGCGCCAACCTTAGAGCACGTCTAAAACGATGCGGGCCTGGGCCTCGGTGCCGCTGTTATCGGCGGGATGAGCTGCGGGTTGCACTGCCCCGTCGCCTCCGGTAGCGCGGACGCTAATCTCATAGCGCCCCGGCTTTGCCGTGAAGCGATATTTCCATACCGTCCAGATGTAGGGCGAGTGGTTGCGGACCAGAGTTGCCTGATGCCAGCTTGCGCCTGCGGCTCGAACCTCGACACGGCGCACGCCTGCGGGTCCGTTGATCGCCCACCCGGACAATTCGACCGGAGTGCGGACTCGATGGGGCTGGGTCAGTCGCGTGATTAAGGATGCATCGGCGGCGGTGGGTGGGTAGAAAAAACCGCTGTTGAGTTTGCGCCAAGCGCTGTTGCTCCAGCCGCGCTTCTCCCAATAGCCGAGGTACGGTCGATCGACCAGCTCGATCTCGGTCAGCCACTTGGGCTGTTTCATGCCGAATTTGCCGGGGATGAATATGCGTGCCGGGTAACCGTGCGCGGCCGGCAGCGGAACGCCGTTCATTCGATAGGCGATGAAGTTTTGTTTGCGTAGAAGCTCATCCAGCGCAATTCCGGTAGAGTACCCATCGGCCGCGCGCAGGACGGCATAGACCGCCTGGCGCTTGATGCCGACACGTTCCAACAGCGCGGCTAGATTGGTTCCTTCCCACCAGGCATTCCCGATCAAACTGCCGTTAGGCGGATTGCCTATACATTCCAGGGTCATCTCTTGGCGCACGTGGGGAAGCTGTTGCAGGCTGAAAAAATCCAGCGCCAGCGGCTGCTTCACCAGACCGCCGATACGCAGGCGCCAGCTTTGTGGGTCCACGCGCGGGGTGACCGCGTAAGTGGTCACGTAGAATTGAGCATTGGGCGTGATTCCGCCGTAGCCGGCACTGACCGGCACCGGAAAGCCCCAACTCAGGATGCCGGCGGTCGCGATTAGGAATCGCCGGCGTGTCAGATTTGTAAAATCGCTTCGCATATGCGCCAGCGACTCTCGCAGCTTAGTTTCATAATACCGCTAACGAACGTGAAAGGCCTGCGGCGAAGTACGCGCTCCTACAAGGGGGTTGACGGCCGCACGTTTGGCATGGTGATCCTAGCGGGGTAGCGAAAAACCTGATTTAAAGGCGGTCGATGCGGCGTTGAGATGCGGCGAGCCGTCAAGATTGGCCGGTGCGGGATTTGGAGGAGCATGCTATGAGCTTCAGCTATCAGGGCCGAAACATTTGCGGGATCGACGTTCATACTCACGTGCCGCGCCGCCCGGGCCTGGCGGTTTCCGCTAGCGGCCAGCAGATGGCGCGTTACTTTCAAAGCACCATCCAGAGCAGCACCATCGAAGAAATGGCCGATTTATATCGGCGCATGGATTTGTTGGCGGTTACCTTTAGCGTGGACGCGGAAACCGTCTCGGGCGTGCCATTTGACGGCAACGATTATGTGGCCGACATCCAGCGTCGCTATCCCGATGTGTTCATCGGCTGGGCCAGTGTCGATCCGCACAAGGGCAAGTTGGCGGTGCAGGAGCTGGAGCGTTCGGTCAAGGAGCTAGGGCTGCGCGGGCTTAAGCTCCACCCCATCACTCAAGCCTTTTTCCCCGACGATCAGGCCTTTTACCCGCTGTGGGCCAAGGCGGCGGAATTGGGTGTGCCGGTGGTCTTTCATACCGGCCACACCGGCGTGGGTTCAGGCGGTCCGGGTGGGACTGGGCTCAAGCTGAAGTACGCCCAGCCCATTCATCTGGATGACGTGGCGGCTGATTTTCCCACCCTTACCATTATCGGAGCCCATCCCTCATGGCCCTGGCAGGACGAGATGCTCTCCATCTGCTTGCATAAATCCAACGTCTTCATCGATCTGTCGGGATGGTCGCCCAAATATTTTTCGCCCGCGCTCATCCAGTACGCCAACACCCTGCTGCAGAACAAAGTGATGTTCGGTTCGGACTTTCCGGTCATCAGTCCCGAGCGCTGGCTGAAGGATTTCGAAGCCGCGGCCTTCCGCGACGAGGTTCGCCCCAAGATCATGTTGGAAAACGCGCGGCGGGTACTCAAGCTCGAGGCTTGAGGCTGGTGCGCCGCATCCAGTGGATACTTGAGCCATGGCCGAGGTGAACTGGGAAATGCGCGAGTCGATCGCGGTGGTCAGCTTTGACAACCAGCGCCGGCTCAACGCGATCGATGAAACCCTGGCGCGCGGGTTGGCCGAGACTATCGCCACCATCGCCGAGCGTCCCGAGGTAGGTGCGCTGATTATACGCGGCGCCGGCACGCGGGCCTTCTGCGCCGGCAATGACCTCAAATTTATCGCCGAATATGGCGATCGCGCGGCGGCTTTTGCAGCCCTAGAACAACATATCGAGCCGCTGCGTCGCACCATGGCGAAGCTGCCTTTTCCCTCTGTCGCGATGTTGCACGGAATTTGTTACGGCGGCGGTGTCAATCTGGCGCTGATGGCGGATTTTCGCTTCGCTGACCGAGCGCTGAAGGTTGCCATACCGGCGCTTAAGATGCGCCGCTACTACCCCGTCGCGGGACTGGAACGGCTGAGCGCACTGGTGGGACTCAACAATGCCAAGCGGCTGGTGCTGGAGGGCGAGCCGATCGATGCCGAGCGGCTGCTGGCGTGGGGCTTCATCGATCAGCTCCTGGAAGTGGCGGAATTAGAACCAGCAACCTTGGCTTTTGCCCAGCGCCTGGCGTCCCAGCCGCGCGAGGCAGTACCAACCTACCTCCAGATTTTCCGCGCCCTTGAACGCGGCGACGGCGAGGCGGCGTGCCGCATCCGCCAGCAGGCGCTGGCAGGATCCACCCCTCAAAAGGCCAGCTAATCGGCCTAATGAGCAGTAAGGTGGCTTGCGCTGGCAAACTTTGGTGCTCACCACCCCGGTTTACGGATTGCACGGCGCGTGGGGATTGTAAACCGAAAGCGGCGTTGCGCCGTCTTGACTATAGAACCGGCGGTTAGCGGCAAAACAGCTAAAACTCATCAAGGAGCCGGGCGGGGCGATCTGGTATCGATACCGGCTGCGGCATATTAATCTTTTGATTGACGATGCGAAAGAAGCCTGTGATTAACGGGAGGAAGCAGCAAGTTGGAAGCCTGCGATGAGAGCGGTTTTTCCTTTCTTAGGAAACGCACCGGGCGTCTCTTAACCGGCGCATGCGTCATGTTGGCGCTACTGGTTTGGTCGGCGATTGGGGCACGCGGCCAGTTGGCCCAGCAAACCACTTCCAAACCTGTGTTGACTGGTCAAGCAGCCCTCACCGATTGGCATGATAACGCCCCGCTGGTGCGCCGGCGGATCGTTCGTGCTGATGTTCCTGCGCCCTTTTCCAGCGATCCGAGCGATAACGTAGCGCGTATCTATCCGCGTCCGGCCGGGGCTTGGCCGCAGGCACCCGCCGGCTTCAAAGTTGATTTGTTCGCGGAAAAATTGGGCAACCCGCGTCAAATGAAGACCGCTCCCAACGGCGACATTTTTATTGCCGACAGCCAATGGGGCCGTATCCGCGTGCTACGAGCCAGCGATGGTGCCACCCATGCCGCCCGTAGTGAAATCTTCGCCACCGGCTTGAAGGAACCCTTCGGTCTGGCATTTTACCCGCCCGGGCCCAATCCGCGCTGGCTTTACGTCGGTGACACCGATGCCTTGCTACGTTTGCCCTACCACAATGGCGACTTGAAGGCCTCCGGCGCACCGCAAAAACTGCTTGATCTTCCTCCCTTGGGTGCTCACTGGAGTCGTGACGTGGTTTTCAGCCGCGATGGCCGCAAGCTATATGTCTCGGTGGGTTCGGGGACCAATTACGGGGGAGATCCCAAGACCGATAACGAAACTCGACGTGCGGACATCCTGATCATGAAGCCGGACGGGACCGACGTTCGGGTCTATGCCAGCGGGATTCGCAACGCGGTGGGTCTGGCGGTCGATCCGCGCACCGGTAGCCTATGGTGCTCGACCAACGAACGCGACGGCTTGGGCGACAACCTGCCGCCGGATTACGTCACCAAGGTCAAGTTAGGTGGCTTTTATGGTTGGCCCTGGTTTTTTACCGGCGGCTTCCAGGATCCTCGTTCGCCTAGTCCGCGGATGGAGATGAAGAGCAAGACCCTGCTGCCCGACGTGCTAATCGCGCCTCATTCCGCCTCCCTTGGACTTACCTTCTATGAGGGTAAACAGTTTCCGCGCGAGTATCGCCACAGCCTATTTGCGGCCGAGCATGGCTCCTCTAATCGCTCCCGCTTTACCGGCTACAAAGTTATTTTCGTGCCGGTGGTAGACGGTGCAGCGGTGGGAGACTATATGGACTTTGTCACTGGCTTCGTGGCTCCCGGTAACAATGGCAAGGGGCGAGTGTGGGGCCGGCCGGTGGGGGTAACCGTGGCCCACGACGGTGCGCTGCTGGTATCTGACGACGCATCCAACTCGGTTTGGAGGGTCAGCTATCCCGCCCCTTAATTTTGCCGGCATTTTTGGAGCGCATAGCTCTTAGCTTTGAGGTGATCCAATCTCGCCTTGGCCAGTGTCAACCAAACTGTTGACCGATCCGTCCTGATTCATGGCGACCCAGAGCAGGCATAGAAAACGGTGCCCGGCGATGGCGTCGTGCGAGTGTGAGGTTTGCCAAACGGGCTGGTGCTCGCTTGTGATTCCGCTCAGGCCGCGCAATAGTGCGACCCAGCGAGCGTGGTCCTGAACCGGACAGCTGGGCAAGACCACGGGATCCGCGTTGAACTGTCGCGCGGCTCGGGGTTGATTGCCAATTTGGGAACGGTTTCGCGCAGCGGAGCGTAAACAAGTAATGGACGTGAATGTCGAGGCCAGGGAGCCCCATCACAATCGATACGCCGGGCCGCAGCCGGCACCCCAACCCCCCAAGAGTGGTTGGCGTTGGTTCTGGCTGCTGGCGATACTGTTGGTGGCGGCGCTGGTGGGCTACCGACTCTATCCCAGTTCGCAGGCCGAACATGCGGCGGCAGCGGCTAGCGCCACTCGCCGTCGACCGCCGGTGGCGGTCGAGGCCAGCCCGATTGAGCAGGGAGCCTTCAGTCAGTATCTCAGCGCAATCGGTACTGTGACGCCGTTCAAAACCGTGGTTGTCAAGAGCCGGGTGGACGGCCAATTGATGAGAGTGGCGTTCCGTGAAGGACAGATGGTCAAGGCGGGGCAACTCTTGGCGATAATCGATCCCCGTCCGTACCAGGCAGCCGTGGACCAAGCCAAGGGGCAGTTGCTGCGCGACCGGGCCACGGCGGCGGAAGCCAAACTGGATTTGCAGCGTGACCGGGCTCTATACGCCGGTCACGTTATCCCCAAACAGCAACTCGATGTGCAGCAGGCTACCGCCGATGCCGATCAGGGCACGGTGCTGGCCGACCAGGCGATGCTGGACAACGCGCAGGTCAATCTGCTGTACAGCCGAATTACCGCGCCGCTGACCGGGCGCATCGGCTTGCGCCTGATCGACCCTGGCAACATCATTCATGCCACTGATACTCAGGGCCTGGCGGTCATTACTCAATTGCAGCCGATTGCGGTGCTCTTCAATATTCCCGAAGATGACCTGCCCAAAGTCCTGAGCGATCTGCGCCAGGGCGAGACGCTGCCGGTGGAGGCCTGGGATCGCGACTTCACGACCAAGTTGGCCGACGGCGAATTGCTCACCTTGGATAACCAGATCGATCAGACGACCGGCACGATTCGGCTCAAGGCGCGCTTCGCCAATACTCACAATGAATTGTTTCCCGATCAGTTCGTTAACGTCCGTCTCCTGGTCGCCACTCATCAGGATGTCCTGCTGATACCCTCGGCGGCGGTGCAGCATGGTTCTCAGGGCGCTTTCGTTTATGTAGTGACGCCGCAAAAAACCGCCCAGGTTGTCACCATCAAGGTGTTGGGAACTCAGGGCGACTTTACCGCTGCCAGCAGTGGTCCGCCCGCCGCTTCGCTAGTGGTTACCGGAAATCTCGACCGGCTCTATCCCGGGGCCAAAGTCAACGTGCAGATGGCGAAAGTCACGAGCCCAGCGAGCAGCCCCAACTTCGCCGCGCAAACGCCGGGGGGCGCCCTCGGTGGGAACGCGCCCGCGGCAGGCAATTGGCAGGGTGGTTCGCACCGTCGTGGGGGTGGCCATCATCACGGTGCATGAGGCACGATGAGTCCGTCGCGCCCCTTTATTCTGCGCCCGGTAGCGACTTCACTGCTGATGGTGGGTCTGCTGATTGCGGGCCTATTTGCTTACCGCGAGCTGCCGGTCTCGGCCCTACCTGAGGTGGATTATCCCACCATCCAGGTGATGACCTTCTACCCCGGAGCTAGCCCTGACGTGATGGCCTCTTACGTCACGGCGCCGCTGGAGCGGCAGTTCGGGCAGGTCCCGGGCCTCAACCAGATGACCTCCAACAGCTCCTTTGGCAGCTCCGTCATCACCCTGCAATTCGCGCTCGATCTCAACATTGACGTGGCCGAGCAGGAGGTCCAGGCCGCCATCAACGCGGCCGCGACCTACTTGCCGCCCGATCTGCCGACCCCGCCAGTTTACAGCAAAGTCAACCCCGCCGACGCGCCAATCCTCGCCCTGGCCCTGACCTCGCAACACCTGCCGCTGGCCAAGGTGGAGGATTTGGCCGACACGCGCTTCGCCCAGAAAATAGCCCAGCTTCCCGGGGTGGGGATGGTCAGCGTCAGCGGCGGGCAGAAGCCGGCGGTGCGGATCCAGGCCAATCCGACCCAGTTGGCGGCCTACGGCCTGAGTCTGGAGGATTTGCGCAACGCGATTGTGGCGGGCAACGTCAACGAGGCCAAGGGTGCCTTTGACGGCCCGGCTCAGGGCTATACTATCGACGCCAACGATCAGCTCCTGACCAGCCGCGACTACGCCCATCTGATCGTGGCTTACCGCAACGGCAACCCGGTGCAACTCTCCGACGTGGCGCGGGTGGTCGATAGCGCCGAAAACATCAAGCAGGCGGCCTGGGTGAACACTACCCCGGCGATCATTCTAAACATCAAGCGCCAGCCCGGCGCCAATATCATCGCGGTCGCCGACCGCATCAAGAAACTACTGCCACAATTGCAAGCTTCGCTGCCCTCTTCGGTCAAGGTAGCAGTGCTGACCGACCGCACCACCACGATCCGGGCCTCGGTACGCGATGTTGAATTCGAATTGATGATGTGCGTGGCCCTGGTCGTGATGGTTATCTTCCTGTTTTTGCGCACCCTGTCGGCCACCGTGATACCCAGCGTAGCGGTGCCACTGTCACTGGTGGGTACCTTCGGCGCGATGTATTTGTTCGGCTTTTCGCTCAACAACTTGACCTTGATGGCGCTGACCATTTCCACCGGATTCGTGGTCGACGACGCGATTGTGATGATCGAAAACATCGCGCGCTATATCGAGGATGGGATGCGACCGCTGGAGGCTGCGCTCAAGGGCTCGGAGCAGATCGGCTTTACTATTCTGTCCTTGACCGTCTCGCTGATCGCGGTGCTGATTCCGCTGTTGTTCATGGGCGATATCGTGGGTCGCCTGTTCCGCGAGTTTGCCATTACCCTGAGCGTCACCATCCTGGTCTCAGCCGTGGTTTCGCTGACCCTAACTCCGACCATGTGCGCCAAATTGCTTCACCACACTCCGCCCGAGCGGCAGGGCCGGCTCTTCCGCGCTTCCGAGCGCTGGTTCAAGGCCACCATCGCCGCCTACGGGCGCAGCCTGGAATGGGTGCTGGGACATCAGACCGCGACCCTGCTGGTGGCGCTGGCCACCCTGGCCCTGACCATCGCGCTATTCATGATCGTGCCCAAGGGCTTTTTCCCGGTTCAGGACACCGGCGTAATTCAGGGGATTTCCGAGGCGCCCGAGACCATCTCGTTTCCCGCCATGGTGGAGCGCCAGCAGGAGTTAGCGCGGGTGATACTACAGGATCCGGCGGTCGAGAGCCTGACCTCGTTCGTCGGGATCGATGGCACCAATACCACCGTCAACAGCGGCCGCTTCCTGATTAATCTCAAGCCGCTGGACGTGCGCAAGGTGGGAGTGCGCCAAGTGATCGATCGACTCCAGCCTCGCCTAGCCGCGATCGAGGGCATCACTCTGTACATGCAGCCGGTCCAGGATCTGACGGTGGAGGATCGGACCAGTCGCACCGAATACAACTACAGCCTGGAGGATCCTAAGGCCAAGGAACTGGAGAGTTGGGCGCCGCGGCTGGTGGCCAAACTACGCACCCTACCGCAATTGCGTGATGTTGCCAGTGACCAGGAAGATCACGGGTTGAAAGCCGAGTTGATCATCGATCGCGCTACCGCCGCGCGGATGGGAATCACGCCGCAGGAAATCGACAATACTCTGTACGATGCCTTCGGCCAGCGTGAAGTTACCACGATTTTTACTCAGCTCAACCAGTATCACACGGTGCTGGAGGTTGATCCGCGCTTTCAGGTCACTCCCAAGGACCTCAGTGATATCTATCTGACCTCCAGCAGTGGCACCGAGGTTCCACTTAGCGCCATCTCCCACATCGAACGGAGCAACGCTCCCTTGGTGATCAATCATCAAGGTCAATTTCCTGCGGTCACCATTTCCTTCGACACCGCGCCGGGCTACGCTCTGGGTGACGCGGTGACCGCGATCAAGCAGGCTGAGCAAGAACTGGGCATGCCCGCCAGTATCGAGGCCCAGTTCCAGGGCACAGCGCAAGCCTTTCAAGCCGCACTGGCCAACGAGGTACTGCTGATCCTGGCCGCTTTGATCACCACTTACATCGTTCTGGGTGTGCTCTACGAGAGCTACATCCATCCGATCACGATCCTCTCCACGCTGCCGTCGGCGGGAGTGGGCGCGATCTTGGCCTTGCTCATATGCGGCCTGCACTTCAGCATCATCGCGCTTATCGGCGTCATCCTGCTCATCGGTATAGTCGAGAAGAACGCCATCATGATGATAGACTTTGCTCTCGACGCTCAGCGTAGCGAGGGCAAGGAGGCGCGAGAGGCAATTTTTCAGGCCTGCCTTTTGCGCTTTCGGCCGATCCTGATGACCACGATGGCGGCGATGCTGGGCGGGTTGCCGCTAGCGCTGGGCTCGGGGACCGGTGCCGAGTTGCGCCGCCCCCTGGGCATCGTGATCGTCGGCGGCCTGATGTTCAGCCAGTTGCTTACGCTGTACACCACTCCGGTCATTTTCCTGTTCTTCGATCGCCTGGCCAGCCGCCTGACGGGCTCGCGTACCGCGGTGGCGCGCCCGGAATTGGTCCCGGTGCGGGCGCATGGGAATTTCTGATCCCTTTATTCGCAAGCCGGTGGCGACCACCCTGCTGGTGATTGCCCTGATGCTGGTGGGGATGTTGGCTTTTCGCCATCTGCCGGTCTCGCCCATTCCCCAAGTCGATTTTCCCACCATCCAGGTCCAAGCCCAACTTCCGGGTGCCAGCCCGCAGACCATGGCCTCCTCGGTGGCAACTCCGCTCGAGCGCCAATTCGGCCGCATCGCCGGCCTCACCGAGCTTACTTCCAGCAGCACTCTGGGCTTCACCACCATCGTGTTGCAGTTTGATCTCAGCCGCGACATCGACGCGGCCGCGCGCGAGGTCGAGGCGGCGATCAACGCCGCGCGTAGCCAGTTACCCACCACGCTGCCGCAAAACCCGACCTATCGGAAGGTCAACCCCTCGGATTCGCCGATCATGATGCTGGGGTTGACCTCCGATACTATTACGCGCGGCCAGATCTACGATCTGGCCTCTTCGATCATGGCCCAGAAGCTGTCGCAGATTCAGGGCGTGGGTCAGGTCATCGTGGGCGGTGGTGCCTTGCCGGCGGTGCGGGTGGAGCTCAATCCGACCCAGCTAACTAATTATGGCATCGGGCTAGATCAGGTCCGTGCGGCTTTGGCGGCGGCCAACGCCAACATTCCCAAGGGCGAGTTAGCCAATAACCAGGAATCGATCGAGTTGGGGGCCAATGACCAGCTCATGCGTGCCAGCCTCTACAAACCGTTGATTATCGCTTATCACAACGGTGCGGCGGTGCGAGTGTCAGACGTAGCCCAGGTGGTCGATTCGGTTCAGGACGTTCGCAACGCGGGGATCGTCGACGGCAAACCCGGCATCTTGATCATCATTTTCCGCCAGCCTCAAGCCAACATCATCGAAACCGTCGATCGGATCCGCGCCGCTCTGCCGCAGCTGGACGCCGTCATCCCACCCGCGATCAAGACTACCATCGTGCTCGATCGCACCACTACCATCCGGGCGTCGGTACGCGATACCGAGCGCACTCTGATCATCGCGGTGATGTTGGTGGTGTTGGTGGTATTCCTGTTTCTGCGCAGCCTGCGCGCCACCGTGATTCCTGGGATCGTGGTCCCCGTTTCGCTAACCGCCACCTTTGCCGTGATGTACCTGCTGGGTTACAGCTTGGACAACCTGTCACTGATGGCACTGACCATCGCCACCGGCTTTGTGGTCGATGATGCGATCGTGGTGGTCGAGAACATCAATCGTTACCTCGAAGACGGGTACCGGCCTATGCAGGCGGCGTTACTGGGAGCGCGCAATATCGGCTTTACCGTTTTCTCGATCAGCATCTCGCTGTGCGCGGTCTTCATCCCCATCCTCCTGATGGGCGGGATTGTCGGCCGGCTCTTTCGGGAGTTCGCGGTTACCCTGTCAGTTGCGATCTTGCTTTCGATGGTTATCTCGCTGACGGCCACGCCCATGATGTGCGCGCATCTCCTGCGCGCCCCTGGCCAGCAGCGTCACGGCCGGCTTTATCAACTCAGCGAGCGCGGCTTCAAGGCCGTGCTGCGCGGTTACGACCGCAGCCTGAGTTGGGTATTGGGCCACCCGCGTCAAATTCTGGTGGTAGCCATCGCTACCCTGGCCTTCAACATTTACCTGTTTTACATCATCCCCAAGGGCTTTTTCCCACTTCAGGATACAGGCCGCATCATCGGCGTCCTGCAGGCCGATCAGGACACCTCCTTCCAGGCCTTGAGCAAAACCATGACCAAGGTGATCAACGTAATTAAAACCGATCCCGCGGTCGAGCATGTCAACGGTTGGGCTGGTGCCTCGGCCGGATCTACCAACGTGGCACGCATGTTTATTACCCTCAAGCCCATCGAGCGCAGACGCGATCATGCTACCTTGGAGCAGATCATGGGCCGCATTCGCCGCAAGCTGACGCATTTCGCCGGCGGTGCCTTCTATATGCGGCCGGCCCAGGATCTCACCGTAGGCGGCCGGCTCAGCAACGCCTTGTATCAATACACGATACAGGGTGACGACTTGGACGAACTCAACGCTTTCGCGCCCAAGCTGCTGGCGCGCTTGCGTCGCCTGCCCCAACTGATGGACGTCAACAGCGACCAGCAGTCCCGCGGCCTGGACGCCACGTTGGTGGTGGACAAGCGCACCGCCGGCCGGCTGGGAATCACCCAGCAGCAGATCGACGACGCGCTTTACGATGCTTTCGGTCAGCGCCCGGTTTCGACCATGTATACCGCGCTCAACCAGTACTACGTGATCATGGAGGTCGCGCCGCGCTTCTGGCAACGCCCCGACTCGCTCAATCAGATTTACGTGCGCAGCGCGACCGCGGGTGAGGTTCCGTTAAGCGCCTTCACCCATTATGTACCCACCTCCACCTTGCTCGCGGTCAATCACCAGGGACAGTTTCCCGCGGTCACAATCTCGTTCAACCTGCGCCCAGGGGTATCCCTGGGCCAAGCCGTCGATGCGATCAATAAGGCTGCTCAAGGGCTGAATCTGCCCGGAGATGTCATTGCCAGTTTTCAAGGCACCGCCCAGGCCTTTCAATCCTCGCTCAGTAACGAGCCGATGCTGATCTTGGCCGCGCTGATCAGCGTATACATCGCCCTGGGCATCCTGTACGAAAGCTACGTACACCCCATTACGATTCTTTCCACGCTACCCTCGGCCGGCGTGGGCGCGCTGCTGGCCCTGTTGCTGTTTCATAATGATCTCAACGTGGTCGCGTTGATCGGAATCATCCTGCTGATCGGAATCGTCAAGAAGAACGCGATCATCATGATCGACTTCGCCCTGGAGGCCGAACGTAGCGAGGGCAAGGATGCCAAGGCGGCGATTTACCAAGCTTGTCTGCTTCGTTTTCGGCCCATCATGATGACCACGCTGGCGGCGTTGTTCGGCGGCCTGCCGCTGGCGCTGGGACATGGCACCGGATCCGAACTGCGCCGGCCGCTTGGGATCTCGATCGTTGGCGGGCTATTGTTCAGCCAAGCCCTCACGCTTTACACTACTCCGGTCATTTATCTGTATCTGGATAAGGCGCGGCTATGGGGACTCAGCCAGCGCAAGCGCGTATTTCGCCATCACGCGCCACGCGAAGTGCTCGAAACCCACGCCTGAGCACTTTCTCGCGACCATATTCGCACTGTGCTTTTACTGGAAATGCTCGAGCCGCGGTCCCGCGCGTACCGATATTGCCACCACACCTGCGCCAAGCGGGAACGTACCAGTGCCTGCTCGAAGGTGGCCGAATTGTCCCTCAGTAGCTCGCCGGAATTGTTGCTTCTCGGGAGAGCTTCGGGATCGGGTCGGCGCTCTCAGCGTTCGTGCATAAGTCTGACGTTATGCTGCTCCCTCTCCACCGCGGCGCGTAGGCCGGATCGCAGCTGATTCGTGGGGCGCCACAAGCCCTAAGACGTTGTGGGCCAGGGCCAGGTCCTCGATGCCGCGGTGTGGAAGTTCTGCACCAGCGCGATCGCTTTGGTGGCTGCCGCTGTTTTGCATGCCCGGGGTAGAGCATGAGGTTCGAACAACCGCTGTCAGCGCTTAAACACGCCTAAGATCGGTTGCGCGAACGTCAGAGCGGCTTGCGGCCGACCAGGGCGAGATTATCGGAGAAGGAACGAGCAAAGACGGCGCTCAGAAACGGCGGGTAATGCCACGGGGTGAAGGGGATACGACCGCTGCCGCTATAGTCGATTCGAGGATCAGCGAGGCCGCTCTCGCGCGCTATCCGTATCAGATCGATTTCCAGCAGGGCAGTCAGATGGGCCGGGTAGTGGACGTCCTGAAAATAGGCAAAGCGATGTTTGAGCAAAAGGCAGCCGATGCTGTTCAGGCTAAGCTGGTTGGGCGTCGTGACGATCACCCATCCACCGGGCTTCGCTACGCGCACCAATTCTCGCATCAGAGCCCGTGGATTCTCCAAATGCTCGATAGTCTCGACCGCAACGACCACGTCGCCGAGGTTGTTCGGAACCGCGGGCATGCCGGCGTTAAGGTTCGCCGGGTAAAAGGTGGCGGCGGGCGGGAAAGAGTCGTAGCGCACGGCGTCCACACCGATATAGCGATCGAAGGATTGCTCAACATGGCTCCATAGGGAGCCTGCGCCACACCCAACATCGATCAGCACTCCGCCGCTAACGGCTCGGTGCGCGAGGACGGCGGCGACCATTCGATAGATCGCCTCCTCGCTGGCACCGCGACTGAGCCGAGCGCGTTCTTGAACGGCCTCCGATGGGGTTGCGGCAGTCATAGGAGAACGGTTATCTCAACGCTCCGGTTCAAACACAAGTATCGTCGTTGAACATTCGGGTTGCGGCCGCGGCCCTTTGATGGAGGGTTAATGCCGCGTCTTTAAGGTTTCCAAGCGGGGCCTGGCCCTGATGACCCGCAAACGCACCTGCGGCAGCCTCGAAGCTGTCGCCCAACCAATTCTGCGGTGGAACAACAAACATTCTTAGATGTGTCCGCAATTTCTTACAAAGTCTCGGAGACTCCTTTTGCGCCGCGCGTATAGTCACGGCCGCGTCCGATCCTCCGCCTAGCCGTTACACCTCGGTGACCATGTTGGCAGATCAGCGGACCTTGACCTGGCTCGAGCTTCCGATAGTGCGCTAACCCGTTATGCTTGTCGGAGATCTCTTTACGTAACATCCACGGCAAAAATGGGAGGCAAGCACCAAGCGGGAGCGGTTTTTTGCGCGACACGCTCCTTTTAGGAAACGCGACGCCAGCTAGCGCACCTGCCAACTCAGGCCGCCGTCCGCAGTCGCGTAACGGCGGCCCTCCGCGGTGACGACTGCGGCGTCGCGGTCATTTCGCGCAACGATCGCGGTCAGATCGGCGGTGGTGGGAGGCCCAAGTTGTTTCCAATGCGCGCCGCCGTCGGTGGTGCGGATAACCACGCCGTCGCGGCCAGCGATCCAGCATACGGCACCTGATGCAGCCGAGATCGCGAGCAGATCGCTGGCGATCCCGCTGGGTATCCATTGGACGCGCGCAGGACCTGCGAGGCGCTCCACCCGGCCGCCGATTCCCGCTTCCCATCGAACCCTGCCGTCGGGGGTCGTCGCGATGGCGCGTACCCACGGCTCGGCGGAGAGCGTTGCGATCGCGCTGTCAGGCTTGAGCTGGAGGCGCTCAGTGGCGGAGGTGGAAGTGGGAAGCGCGCTCCGGCCCTTGGCCTCGAACAGCTCGCGGCCCATCCCCAGCGTCGTGATGATGGCAAGTGCACTCGCCACCGCCATCCCTGTCCACGGATTGAACCACCATCGGGCTAGGTGGCCCTCGCGCTTGCGCTGCAGTGATGGCAGCGCTGGGGCGTGCGCGGCTTTTAGTAGCGCCAACTGGGCGCGGCATCGTCTGCAGCCGGCCACGTGCTTGTCGATATTGACACGCGCATCGGCAACCGAAGCGAGGTAATATTCGGCGAGGGCACTCTGATCGGGGCAGTCCAGCGGAGGGATTATCGCGCGCTCTGGCGTTTGGCGAAGCACTCTCGAACCTGCCGCATTCTCCCACTGCGCGGTAAGCAACTGCGGCCGGGAGGACTCCTTGGTGGACGCACCAGGACTTGAACCTGGGACCTCTTGCATGTGAGGCAAGCGCTCTAACCGAGCTGAGCTATGCGTCCACGCAGGCGCTTATTATCGCTTTCGGCGGTACGGGCGGCAAGCCCCGCCGCGCGTAAATGGGCGATGGATCTCATGTCGATCTGCTTTCTAAGGACCCGCCCAGCGTCTTGCATCCCGGGCCACCAGGACGCATTTTAGGCCGATGACAGCGGGAAAAAAGGCTTCTTGGCTAGGGCTGTTGTTGGTATCGATAGTTATTATCGCGCCGAAATTCGCTTGCGCCCAAGGCAAGGACGACACCGGCACGCTTTCGGTGGAGATTACCAACTTGCATAACGACAAGGGCGTGGTTCGCTGCGCTTTGTACTCCGATCCCGACCAATTTCCCAAGGGCGACTACTTTCGCGCCACCACCGCCTCGATCGCGGATAAAAAGGCGACCTGCGTGTTCAAAAAACTGCCGCCGGGTACCTATGCGATCGCCGCTTTTCAGGCCGAACACAACGAACGGCGGATGAGCTACAACTTCTTGGGGATGCCGCTGGAGGGGTACGGCTTCTCGGATAACGCCCCTTCCAGCTTCGCTCCGCCGGCGTTTTCCACCGCCGCGATCACCTTTCGCGGCGGTGAGGCCTCGAGCAAAATTACTTTGCACTATCGCTGATGTCGCGCCTCGAGGATAACACTCTAGCGGTTCGCCCGTGTCGAAGACCTACGCGATGCGCCCCCAACCTGGCCGGGCGCCGCTCAGACTTTCTCCAGGAGCGTGACCATGTCCTCGGCATGCTTGTTTTCCACTTCCAAAATTCGCTCGATCAGTCGGCGCGTGCTGGGATCGTCCGTGCTCAGCCAGCGGACTATCTCCGAATAGGTTTCGATCGCGATGCGTTCGGCGACCAAATCCTCCCGGATCATGTCAACCAGGCTGTTGCCTTCGGCGTACTGGGCATGGCTGCGCGTGGCCAGCCCTTCGGGATTGTAGTTGGGGGCACCGCGCAACTGCACGATCCGCTCGGCCACCCAATTGGTATGCTCCTCTTCCTCTTTGGCGTGCTGGAGAAATTCTGCCTTGACGGATTCCGAGTTGATTCCGCTCGCCATGTAGTAATGACGCATGTAGCGCAGGGTGCAGACGAGCTCGGTCGCCAGCACGTCGTTAAGCACTTTGATCACGCGTTCGCGGTCGGCCGCGTACCCGCCGGTGACGGCGCCTGACTCCATATTCTGGCGGGCATGCTGGCGGATAGCTTCGACATCGGCCAGGAAATCACCCATAATTCCTCCCGCGGATTTGCCGATAAGATTGAAAAACCTCGGCACTAACCTTCCCGCTTCGTGGACTGCTACTTGATGATACGAGAGGACGAACAAGGCTTCGAGCATTTAGTATGGACAGGAGTGCGGATCGGTGGATGAGCCGACAGTAGGGACGATAGCCCAAATCTGGCGTTATCCGGTCAAATCGATGCGTGGAGAGCAGGTCATGGCGGTTTCGATTGGTCCCCAGGGATTGCTGGGCGATCGCGCTTTGGCGCTGCGCGAGGTGAGCAGCGGCCATCTGGTCAGTGCCAAGAAATGGCCGCGGATGCTGGAACTGCGCGCCACCTACATCCATCCACCCGGGCTGCCATTGGATCTCGCCAACGTTGCCATTGAGCTGCCTGGCGCGCCGACGATCGCGGCCGCCGATCCCGCGCTCGACGGCCTGTTGTCGCGCTTCCTGGGGCTCGAGGTGCGGCTGGAGCGCAGCCCCGGCGCCGCGCGCAACAAGATCGGGATCGACCCGGCGACGATCTTCGGTGACCTGGCGGCCGCCGAAGTTATGCGAGGCTTGGCGCCCGGCACCGCGCTGCCGCCCACCTTCGGCGCGCCGCGAGGAACCTTCTTCGACGCCGCGCCGATCCATCTGATAGCCAGCGGCACGCTGGCCCATCTAGGGCAATTGCTGGACCAACCGCCCCCGGCGGCCCGCCGCTTTCGCCCCAATCTGCTGATCGATACCGCCGGCGCAGGCGATGGCTTTGTCGAGGACCGGTGGATTGGCCATGCACTGCGCATGGGAGATATCGAAATTAATCAGCTTAAGCCTACCCTGCGGTGCGTGATGACCACGCACGCGCAGGAGGAGCTGGCGCGCGATTTGGTAATCCTACCGACTGCGGCGCGCTATCACCAAGCCCTGGTCGGCGTGACCGGCAAAATCATAGGCAGCGGGCAAATTGCCGTAGGTGACGCGATCGCTCTACGTTGAGAGCGCTTCTCCAGAATGGCTGGAACGCTTCGTGGTCGCACAAAGCGCTGCTTGACCGCCCGCCATCCCCACTCGTCGCTGGCGCGGACAAGGCCCGCCCGCGCCACTCAGGTCCGCCAAGCTCTCCGCGCTCCTCCGATTTGCTCGCTTCTGCTCGCCTCGCGCACGCTGACATGGTGGCGCTTGCGGCGTCACGTATTCACACGCGATGCGGTGGGTTCGATCGTCGCCAGCTCCGTTACGAAGCGCCACCGGTGGGTAGCGCGCTGGCAGTCGCGCTGGGTTGAGGCGAGCTGATCGGTGCAACCGCGCTTGCTGCCGCGCTGGCACGGGGTTGCGCAGTGGCGCTGGGCATCGGTACGTACACCGTGGGGATCGCGCTGGGCAGCGGTGCCACCTTGGAGGTCGACGGTGGGGTCTGGGCCGAGGCCTGAGCCCCGCTGGTCAGCAGTGCGGTCCCAGCGCCAAAACCGTACACCAATTCTCCCCCTAACCAGCCCTGATAACCCAACAAAATAACTGCCAAAAAGGCCAAGGCCAGGTACACCTGCCGGGTCCGCGCCATGAAGCCTAACGCTTGAATCAGAATCCGCCATAGCGCCAGGACCGCGAAGGTGATTGCCAGAGCGTTGCCCAGTTGGGAGTGGATGTGCAACACCGCTTGCCCGGCCGGATCCAGGTACTTGAAGGTCGCATGCGCCTCGCCACCGCCGGTGAACCAGGAGCAGACAGCGCTGATTGCACCCAAGACCATTAAAGTCAGTGCCATGTAGCGCAACCACAGCCGCTCGGCCAGAATCGAGGCCGCGATATCAATAAGCAGGGCAACCACCAGCAAGGCGATCGTGAAATGGTCGACGATCGGATGTATATGCCAGCGCACCAACTCTTGTGCAATTTTGTCCATCTTGCTGTCCGGCCCTTTCCGCGCTCTAAATTGTTTTCTGCGCCCAGGCGATTATTGGCCGGCGTACCGATCCGGTCGCGGCCTATCGCGCCCAGCGCATTAAGTTAGCCGCCGAATACGTTAGTGACCTGCTCGCGCACGGCCAAATCGCCCCCGGTCGCGAGTTGCTGATAGGGCGCCACCGCCGGCGCGCCGTTGGCTGGAGCCGTCGCGCTCGCACGCATGCCGCCCTGCATCGCGCAGGCGCTGAAAGCGAACGCTGCCAGGGATGCCCACAGCCATCCGGGCAAGTTTAAAATTTTGGTTTTGCCCGTTCTCATCGGCCTTAGAAGTCTAACCCAATATATGGGGTGACAGAATAGCCGACGGAGAGGCGAAGTGAAGTAGGCGGTGCAATCGTCTTTGGGAAGCAGCCAACAGTGGCAAGTTAAGGTACCAGCCGTTCCAGCATACGCGGGAAGGGAATTGCCTCGCGTACGTGATGCAGGCCGCATAGCCAACAGACCGCTCGCTCGATTCCCATCCCAAAACCGGCATGCGGCACCGAGCCGTAGCGCCGCAAGTCAAGATACCAGTTGAAGGCTTCCAGTGGCAGCTCGTGATGCTCGATTTTGGCCCGCAGCGTGGCGTAGTCATCCTCACGCTGCCCGCCCCCGATGATCTCGCCGTAACCCTCCGGGGCCAGCATGTCGACGCACAGCGCAACTTCGGGTCGTGCTGGATCCTGCTTCATATAAAAGGCCTTGCATTGGGTCGGATAGCGATGGACCATCACCGGACGATCGAACTCCTCCGATAAGGCGGTTTCCTCGTCGCCCCCGAGGTCGTCGCCCCAATTGACCGCCAGCCCTTTGGCGCGCAGCCGCTCGATCGCTTCATCATAGCTCAGCCGGGGAAACGGCTTGACCACCCGCTCAAGCTTGCTGACGTCACGCTCCAGGAGCACCAACTCGGCGTGCCGACGTTCCAGCACCCTGGCCACGAGATGGGCAACGAAGTCCTCGGCCAGGTTCATGTCGTCGTCGAGGTCGAAAAAGGCGGCCTCGGGCTCGACCATCCAGAATTCGGTCAGATGGCGGCGGGTCTTGGACTTCTCGGCGCGAAAGGTGGGACCGAAGCAATACACCCGCCCCAAGGCCATCGCGCCCGCTTCGGCGTAGAGCTGTCCGCTCTGGGTCAGATAGGCTTTGCGCTCGCCGAAATAGTCGGTCTCGAACAGGTTAGTAGTGCCCTCGCAGGCGGAGGGGGTCAGAATGGGCGCGTCGAAGAGCACGAAGCCACGGTCCTGGAGGAAGTCACGGCAGGCCGCTTCGATCTCGGCGCGGATACGCAAAATCGCCTGCTGGCGCGGCGAGCGGAGCCATAAATGGCGCCGATCGAGCAGAAACGCGACGCCATGCTCCTTGGGCGTGATGGGATAATCGGTGGCGGCGGCCAGTACTTTTAGCGCACGTACCGAAAGCTCGAAGCCTCCCGGCGCGCGCGCATCGACGCGCACCGTGCCGGTTATTTCCAGCGCGCTTTCCTGCCCCAGATGGTCGGCACGCTCGAAGGCCTCCGCTCCCACCTCGGCGCGCGAGGCCACGCATTGGCAAATCCCGCTGCCGTCACGCACCTGCAGAAAGTGGATCTTGCCGCTGGAACGCCGATTGTGCAGCCACCCCTTGAGCGTTACCTCCTGCCCGACGTGTCGCCCCAGGGCCTCGATGTAAACCCATGCCATGGTGCTATTTAATCATAAGCCGGGCGACGGTCGAATGGCCAAAGCAGGGTGGGCAGGCTCGACACTCATTGTCGCGAGAGCGGCCGGCTTGAGATAGGCTTTGCTGATCGAGGAGCAAGATGAACGGGCTTGACGTGGCGATCGTGGTGGTGGCGGTGTTGGGGGCTTTTTACGGCTTGGGCCGCGGAGTTCTGCGCATGGCGACATCGCTTGTCTCGCTGGGCGCGGCTTTCTACCTGGCCTCGCTGTATTACCTGCGGGTAGGCGACCTGGCCGCGGGTGAGCTGCACCTCAGCCCGCCGGTAGCCGCTGTGATCGGCTTCGTCATAGTGTTCTTTGCCATCTTCGTCGTGGTCGAGCTGGCTGGCTCAATCGTGGCCCGCCTGGTCCGCACCGTCCATCTGTCGTGGATCGATCGCCTGATTGGAGCCGCCGCCGGCTGTGCCCTGACCCTGCTGATGGCAGGGTTTGCCTTGATGCTGGCGACGGCGGTATTGCCGGCGCAAGCGCCCTTGCTGCGCAACTCTACGCTCGCTCCACGAGCGCTGTCTTTTGCCCAAGGGCTGGTCAGCTTTGTTCCTCCCGAGGTCGAAGCGCTCTACCAGCGCAAGCGCGAGCAACTGGAACGCTACTGGCTGTCGGGCGGCCACCAGAAGAACTAAGCAGTCGTGCCGCCAGTGCTTGACGTGGCGAAGCGCGCCGGCCAAGACTCAGACGCAGCTTGGACAGGAGTGGGGAACTTTCCGCGCGGGGCAGGCACACAGCTCCGCCCCCCGCGCTCGGCTAATGGCCGCCGCCCCCGGTCAGCTCGCGCACGATGTTACCCACGAAGTTCTTGGCGTCGCCAAAGAGCATCAGGGTCTTGTCCAGGTAGTACAGCTCGTTGTCGATGCCGGCGAAGCCGGGGCTCATGCTGCGCTTGATCACCATCACCGTGCGTGCCTTGTCCACGTCGATGATGGGCATGCCGTAGATAGGGCTGCCTGGACTGTCGCGCGCGGCCGGATTGGTTACGTCGTTGGCGCCGATGATCAAAGCCACGTCAACCTGCGGCAGGTCTGAGTTGGCCTCGTCCAGATCGAGCAGCTTATCGTAAGGGATATCGGCTTCGGCCAGCAACACGTTCATGTGTCCGGGCATGCGGCCCGCCACCGGATGGATCGCGAACTTCACCGTGACTCCGCGCTTGGTCAGCACGTCGTAGAATTCGCGCACCCGATGCTGCGCTTGGGCCACCGCCATGCCGTAGCCTGGCACCACCATCACGTAGTTGGCCGCCTCCAGGATGGCGGCCGCCTCCTCGGGAGTGGCGCTGCGCACGCTGCGCTCCTCCTGCTTACCTCCGGCGACGACCTGGAGTTGGCCGAAGGCGCCGAACATCACGTTGGTGAAGGAGCGGTTCATCGCCTTGCACATGATCACCGACAGGATGAAACCCGAGGCGCCGTCCAGCGCGCCGGCCACCACTAGGACCTTGCTATTGAGCACGAAGCCCAGCAGCGCGGCGGTGAAGCCGACGTAGGAATTGAGGAGGGAGATGACGGTGGGCATGTCGGCTCCGCCGATCGGAGTCACCAACAATACGCCGAAACCCAGCGATATCAGCACGATCAGCGGAAAGAGGGCGGTATAGCCGGGATGGAAGACCATTACGATTGCCAACACAATGGCGGCTCCCAGCACCGACAGGCTGACGTAATTTTGTCCGCGATAGACGATCGGGCGCTGCGGCAACCACTCCTGCAATTTGCCGGCGGCGATCAAGCTGCCCGTGAAACTCAGCGATCCGATGATCACTTCCAGGGCGATTTCCGTCATCTCGAACTTGTCGATCGCGGGCGCGCGCAGGTAGTACTCGGCAATTCCGATAACCGCGGCGGCCAGCGCACCGAAGGCATGGCTCATCGCGGTTCGCTGCGGCACCGCGGTCATCTGAACCATACCTAATGGAACACCGATGCCCGCCCCCACGATGAGCGCCACGATGATCCATTTGAACTGAACCAGCTCGGGATTGAAAAAGGTGGTGATCAGGGCCAGCGCGGCGCCGATTTCACCCGCCAGCACTCCGCGTCGCGCGGTAGCGGGCGAACTCAACCAGCGCAGCGATAAGATGAACAGCGCGATGGCGACGATATAGGCGAAGTCCGACAGATTGGCCATCATTGGTCTTTGCGTCCACTGAGTTTGAACATCCGTAGCATGCGGTCGGTAATCAGAAATCCGCCCACCATGTTGCTGAAGGCGGCGGCAACCGCCACCGCGCCCAGCGCGGCCGACAATTTGGTGCCTTGTCGACCGGCGATGATGATCGCGGCGACCACTACGATCGCGTCCAGGGCGTTGGTCAACGCCATCAACGGGGTGTGAAGCAGCGGGGAAACCCGCCGAATAACTTCGAAGCCGACGAAGCCCGCCAGCACGAAGACATACAGGTTTGAAATGAACCCTGGTGGCACGGTTCCTCCTTGATGGTTGAGGCAGTCGAGCGCGGCGAGATTAGCGCCCGCGTAACTGCGATTTGTTAGAGCGCCTCCTGGGGCGCCGCCGAAGCCAGCAGGCTGCGGATGCGTTCGTTGACCACCGCGCCGTCGCGGCTTACCAGGGTCTCGCGCGTGATCTCGTCGTTTAGGTCCAGGTGCAGCTTGCCGTCCTTGAGCAGGTGGGCGATGAAGGTGGCCAAGTTGCGCGCATACATCTGGCTTGCATGATAAGGCACCGTGCTGGCCAGATTGAACAGGCCGATGATTGTCACGCCATGAGCCACCGTAATCGCGTTGGGCTTGGTCAGCTCGCAATTGCCGCCGCGCTCGGCGGCCAAATCCACAATTACCGACCCCGGCGCCATCCGTTCGACCATGTCGGCGGTTATCAGCACCGGGGCTTGCTTGCCCGGCACTACCGCGGTCGAGATTACCACGTCGTTTTCCGCGACTACGCGCGTGAGCAACTCGCGCTGGCGGCGGTAGAACGATTCTTCCTGAGCCTGGGCGTAGCCCCGCTCGTCCTGAGCCTGGCCGACCTCCAAGGGCAGTTCCACAAAGCGGCCGCCCACGCTCTGAATTTGCTCCTTGACCGCGCTGCGCACGTCGTAGCCCGACACCACTGCTCCCAGCCGGCGCGCGGTGGCAATTGCTTGCAAGCCCGCGACCCCCGCCCCCAGCACCAGCACCCGCGCGGGTGTGATGGTGCCCGCTGCCGTGGTCAGCATCGGAAAGAAGCGCGGCAGCGCGTCGGCGGCTTGGATGACGGCCTTGTAGCCGCACACCGTCGCCATCGCGGATAGCGCGTCCATGCTTTGGCTGCGTGTGATGCGAGGCATCAGCTCGACCGAAAACGCAGTGGCTCCGGTCGCGGCGATCTGCGCCACTGTGGCGGGAGAATTGAGCGGGCGGACAAAACCGATGAGAAATTGCCCCGGGCGTAGCAAGGGCAGATCGGCCTCGCCAGTGCGATCGTTGGCGCCGTGACACAGGACTTGAAGAATCATCTCGGCGTGGGCAAAGAGCTCGGCGCGCGAACCCGCTACCTTGGCCCCTTTGGCCACGAACTCGTTGTCAGGATAGCCGGCAGCAGCTCCCGCGCCAGCCTCGATCAGTACTTCACAGCCTGCTTTAATCAGCGCCGGTACGGTAGCAGGCACCATCGCGACCCGCCGCTCACCGGGATAGGATTCCTTGGGTACGCCTACAATCATGACCTCACCCAGCTTCCTGTAAGACTTTCAAGCGGCATAGCTCAGATCCTCTCAAGCGTCTAGACGAGGGAATGGGAAAAAGCTTCAGGGCGGCAGCATGCGCCAAATTTGGCGAGCATACTGACTCACCGTGCGATCACTGGAGAAGCGGCCAATGCGCGCGATGTTCAAAATCGCCTTGCGCGTCCAAACTTGCCGATCCGTGAACTGCTGACCGACGATGGCCTGAACTTCGAGATAGGCCCCTAAATCGGCCAGATGAAAATAGCGGTCGCGCTCCAGCAGCAGATCGCGCAGCGCGCCAAACAGCCCCGGCTCGCGCGGACAGAAACGATCGGAACCCAACTCGTCCACCAGTCGGCGCACGCGCGGATCGCTCTCGTAGCTCAGCCGGGGCTGGTAATCGCCGTGCATCAGCTCACTTATCTGCTCGGCGGTCAGGCCAAAGATGAAAATGTTGTCCGCGCCCACCGCGTCCCGAATTTCGACATTGGCTCCGTCCAGCGTGCCCACGGTCAACGCCCCGTTCATGGCGAACTTCATGTTGCCGGTGCCCGAGGCCTCCATTCCGGCGGTGGAGATTTGCTCCGAGAGATCGGCGGCCGGGAAAATATTCTCGGCCAACGAGACCCGGTAATCGGGCAAGAAGGCGACCTTGAGTAAACCGCGGGTGCGCGGATCGCTATTGATCACCTCGGCCAGGTTGTTGATGAGCTTGATGATCATGCGGGCTTCCCGGTAGCCAGGCGCGGCCTTGCCAGCCAGCAAAAAAGTTCGCGGTGCCGCCGGTTCGATCCCATCTTCCACCAGCGTCAAGTACTGATGGATGATTCCCAGCGCCATCAGAAGCTGGCGCTTGTACTCGTGGATGCGTTTGGCCTGGATGTCGAACATCGACGCCGGATCGACGTCGATTTGGGTCAAGCGATTGACCAGCGTGGCCAGCCGCTCTTTGTTCTCGCGCTTAACGGCGTTTAGACGGAGCTGAAACTCCCCGTCCTCGGCATAGCGCTCCAGGCCCGCCAGTTGCTCCAGCTCGGTACGCCAGCCCTGGCCGATGGTCTGATCGAGCAAACTGCTCAGACCCGGATTGGCGATCAGCAGCCAGCGCCGCTGAGTCACGCCGTTGGTCTGGTTGGAGAAGCGCTCGGGCCACAGGGCGTGAAAGTCGGCGGCCAGGCGTTGCTTGAGCAGTTGTGAATGCAGCTCCGAGACCCCGTTGACGCTGTGGCTGCCGACGATCGCCAAGTGTGCCATCCGCACCCGCCGCTCGCCGCCGGGCTCGACGATCGCCATGCGCGCGATGCGCTGGGAATCGTAACCTAAGGCAAGGGTAACCTGCTCCTGAAAGCGGCGATCGATTTCGCAGATGATTTGGAAGTGACGCGGCACCACCCGTTCCAGCAAACTGGCCGGCCAATGCTCCAGTGCCTCGGGCAGCAGGGTGTGGTTGGTGTAAGCGAAGGTGGCCACGCAGATCTCCCAGGCCTGCTCCCAGCGCATCTGGTAGACGTCTACCAACAGCCGCATCAGTTCGGCGATGGCCAGCGCCGGATGGGTATCGTTGAGCTGAATTGCGACGGTCTCCGGCAAGGCCTCCAGCTCTTCGCCGCGCGCGATGAAGTTGCGCACGATGTCACCCACCGCGCAGGCGACAAAGAAGTACTCCTGCACCACTCGTAGCTCGCGCCCAGCCTGAACCGCGTCAGAGGGGTAGAGCACCTTGGAAATGCTCTCGGAGAGGATTTTCTGCTCGACCGCCTTGACGTAGTCGCCGTTGTTGAAGATTTGCATGTCGAACTCGTCCGAGGAGCGTGCCGAATAGAGCCGGACGAAATTGACGGTCTGGCCGCCGTAACCCGAAATAGGTAGGTCCGAGGGCACCCCGATAAGCTCGCGCCGCTCCGCCCATACCGGCCGGTACTGGCCCCAACGATCGGTGCGATGCTCGATATGGCCGTAAACCGGGATCCGACAGGCCGCTTCGGGCCGGGCTACCAGCCAGGGCGAGGTTTCGCGTTGCCAGTTATCGGGCCGTTCATGCTGATAGCCCTCGCGAATTTCTTGGCGGAAGAGGCCGAACTCGTAGTTGATCCCGTAGCCGTACCCCGCCAAGTTCAGCGTCGCCATCGAGTCCAGAAAACAAGCCGCCAATCGTCCCAGGCCGCCGTTACCCAGCGCCGCGTCGGGCTCTTCTTCGAATAGCGCCTGCAAGTCCACCCCCTGCTCGGCCAAAGCCGCGCGGCACCATTCCATGACGCCCAAATTATGCAGATTGTTTTGCAGCGAACGGCCGATGAGGAACTCCATCGACAGGTAATACAGCCGCTTGCGCTTGTCCCGATCCAGCCGCGCGCTAGTGCGCACCATCCGCTCGATCAAAAGATCGCGCACCGCCAGCGCCACCACCCGGTACCAGTCGTGTCGCTGCATCTCGAACCGGCGCTTGGCCAGAGTAAAGCGGACGTGATGCTCGACTAGCTCGCGCACCAGCTCACGGTTGTCGGTGCGCCCGGTCTTAATCTCTGAAAAACCGCCTGCCACTTCGAGATCGAAGATAGCGATCGCGTTCTTTCGATGCCATCCAGCCGGCCCTCGAAATTTTTCCCGTGCGGGTAGGTTCTGCTTCAGGCTGGACTTTCCAGCGCGTAGCTTGCCGTCGTTTCGGCGGGAGTCCGATCGTAGCCTGGGACCGGATAGATCAGAGCGTTGGCCAGCGCGGTGATCGCCAGATAGACCAGCGCCAGCTCGAAGGCCAAGCTGTAGCCGCCGGTAACGTCGATAAGCTTACCTGTGATAAGCGGTGCTACCGCGGTTCCCGCCGCGCGCATCAAAAAGACGATGCCATTGATACTGGCAAATCGGCGCAGGCCGAAGGTCTGACCCACCAGCAGCGGCACAATGGAGGCGGAGGCGCCGGCGGTCGCCGCCCAAAACAGCAAAAACAGGGCAATGAAGGCCAAGTTGTAACGCGCTCCCAACAAGCCTACGACCGATAGGCCGAGCAGGACCAGTGCTCCCTCCAGCACCAGCTTGGGCGGATAACGGTCGGCTAGGTAGCCAGTGGCCACCCAGCCCACCGCGGCCAGAGAGGCTTGAATGCCGAAGATATTGGCCGCGCGCTGGGCTCCAAAGCCGATACTGATCAGGTAGGGCACGATGTGAAAATAGACCGCACCGAAGGTCATGAAGTAAAAAAACTCAAGCGCCATCAGCAACCAGAAGGAACTCGAACGAAGCGCCCGGTCCATTTCCACCCCCGGCAACTCGGCACGGGCGGCGTGCGGATCTTCGGTCCCGCTGGCACGAATGCGGATGAGTAACAGAGCAATTGGTGCGGCGATCGCAATCATAGGTATGCCCATGCAAGCGATTGCCCAGCGCCAGCCGTAACGCACGATCAGAGCGGTGACCGCCGGAGGCGCGATTACCATCCCCAGCGACATTCCGGCTAGCATTACCCCAATGGCCAGCCCGCGGCGCTGCTCAAACCAGGTGGCGGCGACATAGACGCCGGGCAGAGTGGTGGCGGCTTGATTACCCAGTCCGATGGCGGCGAACATTGCCACTACCATCAAGAGCGAATGGGCTTGGCTGACACCGATGTAGGCGGCGCCTGCGATCAAGGCGCCAGCGGCCATCACCCATTGCACGCGAACCCGTTCGATTAGCCAGCCCACTAGTGGCGCCGACAGCCCCATCGCGAAAGAGTAGCCAGTGGCGGTACGCGAGACCTGGGCATGACTCCAGTGGAAATCCCGGATCATGGGGCCGAAGAACACCCCAAACAGACTGATACAGGGTGCGGCGATAAACATGTGCACCACGAACAGGCCGGCTACAATCGCCCAGCCGTGGTCCGACCATGCACGGACGCGTAAAGCCGACAGATTATTGCTCCGATTGCGGCATCTGTCCGCCAGAGGATTGGACAGCAGGGTTGGCGGCGTGCTGGGCGCTCTGTACCGCCTTCTGCATCTGCGAATGAAACTGCTGATGCAAGCTGACCAGGGTGGAGAATAACTTTTGGGCGGCGCTTAGCTGGGTGGGGCTGAGTTTCTGGCAAATAGCGACCTCAAAGGCGTCCTGGTCCTGCAGCAGCTTTTGCGCGGCGCTCATGACCGCGCTCTCCTGGGCTTTCACCTTCGTGCTGTCGCCCGATAAAATTGCCTGGGTCAGGGCATGGCGCCGATCCATCAGATTGCGATGGTCGGCGGTCAAACGTTGGCGATGCTGCTGAAAATCACGGTGAATGCTTGAACGTTGCGCCGGCGTGGCCACCATCATGCACGGTGACATGGCCATCATCACCGGCGGCCGATGCTCTTGCCCCAGATCCTGCGCCTGGGTCGGTAGCTCGCATATGGTCATCGCCGCCACCGCGACTGCGACCACAAGAACGGACCTGCTCATTGGCACTCCTCCACGGCAACTCCGAAGAGTTTCCACCTAACAAGACGCAGCGCAGAGGGCGGTGGTTGACGTGACGGCCTAGGTTCCCATCCGTTGCTCCCCTAGTCTGCGCGGCGGAAAAAGTCTTTGCACCTGCGCCATGTCTCTTGCCTCTCCCGAATCAGAGGGCGGTAAAAGAGAGCGCTGAAACCATCATTATGCGTGTGCTTATGCTCAGGTCCCGCCCCGACGCCTCCAACCAGGGTTTTAAGCCCTCTGCTAGCGAGCTTGGGGAGCGTAAGTCAAGGGCCGAGAAAATTGCTGGTAAACACTCCTGCCGCCGGTTTCGTCAAACCCCTCGTATCGGGTAGCATCGCGCCTGTCGGCCGTGGGGTAATGGTTGGGTCTGCCAGCGATAGCGCGGATGCAGCCGAAATTGCCGGCCGAATCCGTGAGGGAACGACCGGATTTACGTGGAGCCTTCCGATGAGGAGCTGTGTCGGCGTATTGCCGCTCGTGACACGCAGGCCTTCGAGCTGCTGGTAGAGCGCCATCAGGCCGCCGCTTATCGGCTGGCGCGATCCATTTTGGGCCATGACGAGGATGCACGAGACATTTCCCAAGAGGCGTTTCTGCGGGTTTACCAGGCGGCCGAGCAATTTGACGCTCGTTCGCGCTTTTCGACCTGGTTTCACCGCATCCTGGTCAATTTGTGCATCGACCATCAGCGTCGTGGCAAATGGTGGCGCAAATTCGTCTCTTTGGTCGGCCCAGGCGAAGCCGAGGATGACCAGCCCGCGCTCGACCCCCCCTCTCAGGCTCCAGGTCCCGATTTGGAAGCGATTCGTGGTCAGAGCGGCGCACGACTGCGTGCCGCCTTGGCGCTGCTGTCGCCCAATCAGCGTGCCGCGGTCACGCTGCTGGTCCAGGAAGATCTCTCCAGCAAGGAGATCGCCGCTGTGTTGAACTGTTCGGAGAGCACCGCGCGCGTGCATCTGCATCGCGCCATCACCCAATTGCGCAAGACCTTGAAGGAAGAATGATGTTGGGTCGCAGCCATCCAGAGGCCGAATTAATCGCCTATTCGCGCGGCGAGTTGCGCCCCGCCGCCCGCGATCGCGTCGCCCGCCATCTCCATGGCTGCGCGCGCTGTCGTGCCAGCGTGGCGGCGTGCGCCCGGCTGCTGAGCGAGTTAGGCCGTGAGTTGGAACGGACTCCTTTGCCCGATTGGCAGATATATCGGGCTCAATTGATGCAAAAAGTGGCGCAAGTGCCGCCTCCCGCCCCGCCTCGCCGTTGGCGGCCGGCGCTGGCGTGGTCGTCTCTGGGGGCGGCCGCGCTGGCCACCGCCACCTTGCTGCTGACCCTCAATCTGCCGCGCCTGCGCCCACCTGCGCCACCACCGATGGACCAACTCTCGCTGCAGGAGGCGATGGCCGATACCGACGTCGATCTGCTGCGTGCCTATCCAGTCTTGGAGCATCTGGATTTGATCGAGAACTACGATGTAATTTCTCGCCTGGATGAGTTGTCGCCTGCGCCAACCTCGGCCAATCCCAATCGGTCCTAGATTGGTCGCCATTGCGATAGCCAGCGCGATTGTATTCGGCGCGGTCCGCTGGAGCCTAGCCCAGGAAGGGACGCCGGCTCTCGACATGCTGCTCAACCTGGACCTCTTCACTCCCACCCAGAATGCCGGCAACGGCCGCGCGCTCCTGGACCAGCTTCGGACCTTGAACGATTTGGGATTGATGCACCGCCATGAGGGACAAGACCAGCCCCCGCCCCCATCGGCTGCATCTGGCAACACCTTGCAGATTCCCTCGGCGGCTCCGCCCTCATCGGACCAGCCCTATCAGGCCTGGGGAGCACAGGATCAGCCTCCGCCCGGGCCGCCGCTGGAGGGGGAGCCATGAGCCGCCAGGGCTGGTTGCGCGCCATGATCGGGCTGGTGGTCATCGCGATGGTGGCCTGGGCTAGTGCGCCGCTGAGGGCCCAGGGTTGGAACCAGGCGCAGCCGATGAGCCCGGCCGAGCGGGCCCTGGTGGCGCGCTATCCGCAGCAATGGAACCGCTTGACGCCCGCCCAGCGCGGACAAGTACTACAGAACTATCGCCAATGGCAGCAGATGGCGCCCTCGGCACGGATGCAGGCGCAGCAAAATTATCGCCGCTTCCAGAGCTTGCCGCCCGAGCAGCGCCAGCAGGTGCTGGGGGCACTCCATCAGTGGCGCCAATTGCCCGCTCAGCGCCGCCAACAACTGCAGCAAGCTTACAGTCATTTTCAGCACTTGCCGCCCGGCCAACGACAGCAGTTATTGCAGCGCTTCCATCAGTTTCAGCAGCTCCCACCCGCCCAGCGCCAACACCTGATGCGCAACTATCAACGCTGGCAGCAAATGAGCCCGGGCCAACGCCAGCAAGCGCGGATGCGGATGCGCCAGCTTTTCCCGGGTCATCCCTTCGGTCATCCCCCGCACGGCTTTCATCTGCCCTGAGCCAAGCGCTCCAATGGAGCAAGCGATTTGACCGTTGCAGCGGCATGCCGATTTTCAACCGCGTGTTCCGCTGAAAGCCCGACCCGCGCGCGGCTTGAAAACGCTTGGTCGCGCAAACAACTGAAGAAGCGGGTTCTGCTAGCGCCTCTGCCGGGAAGCGCCGTTCCCGGCGTCTCGCATGGCGGCTGGGGCGGAGGTTATTCATTGCGCAGGTGAGCGCCCGCGACTTAGAATCTAATCACTCCATCGCTGTTTGAACGAGCGACCGCCAGCCGCTGCGGGCTGCGACGGGGGTTTCATGGCGGAGACCACGCACAGGCAGACTTTCGTAGTGCGCAACCATCTGGGGGGTGCTCAGGCGCGCGAAGAAAGTGATGCCTTCCCCCAAAGCTTCGCGCTGACCCGCTTGCGCGACGCGGTGCAATGGGCGCGTAAGTACTCGTTTTTTCCTTATCCGTTCGTTACTGCCTGTTGCGGCATGGAATATTTTTCCGTGGCCGGTCCGCGCTACGACATCGATCGCTTCGGCGCCGCGCTGCCCCGCTTTACGCCGCGCCAAGCCGATTTGCTCTTCGTCGTCGGCACCATCGTGCAGCGCCTGGCCCCCGTCCTGCGCCGGGTTTACGAGCAGATGACCGAGCCCAAATGGGTGGTTTCCTTTGGCGCCTGTACCTGTTCGGGTGGTCCCTACGACAACTACGCTGTGCTCCAGGGGATCGATCGGATCGTTCCAGTGGCGCTCTATATTCCGGGGTGCCCACCCCGCCCCGAGGCTGTTCTCGACGGCCTCATCAAGTTGCAGGAGAGAGTCCAGCACGAGCGCGCTGGCGAACCCTGGCGCGGTGTGCACGGCAGTGGCCGGCCCCTGGAGGAGTGAGCCGTGGCCGAAGCCAAACTAACCGTGGATGGACGGCCGATTGCTGCCGAGCAGGGCCAGCCGCTGTTGCAGGCGATGCTCGATAGCGGGCTCGACATCCCCCATTACTGCTACCATCCCAAACTCACGATCGACGGCAGTTGTCGTCTGTGCCAGGTGCGGATCGAGGGGATGCCCAAGTTGCAGATCGCCTGCAACACCCCTGTGCGCGATGGGATGATTGTGCACACGGAGGAGCCGGCCGTGGCCAACGCCCGCCGTGGCGTGTTGGAGCTGCTCCTGCTCAACCATCCTTTAGATTGCCCGATTTGCGACAAGGCGGGGGAATGCTGGCTGCAGAACTACTCGATGCGCTTCGGTAGCCGCTTCTCGCGCAGCTATCTGCCGCGGCGCAAGGCGGGCAAGCGAATGGATATCGGCGCGCGCATGCTGCTGGATCAGGAGCGCTGCGTGCTGTGCCGGCGCTGCGTGCGTTTTTGCCGCGAGATTACTCATAGCGATGAGTTGAGGATTTACAACCTGGGCGATCGCTCGGTGCTCGATTTGGACTCCCGGCGGCTGGACAATGACTATTCCATTTGCACCGCTGACATCTGTCCGGTAGGCGCGCTGGAAAGCAAGGATTTTCATCACAAGATTCGGACCTGGTTTCTGAGCGAAACCGCCAGTGTATGCCCCCATTGCGCCAACGGCTGCAACATCACGATCGGCGAATACCGAAATCGGATCTGGCGCTTACTGCCCCGCCGCAACGATAACGTCAACTCCACCTGGATGTGCGATCACGGCCGGCTTGGCTACGGCTTTGTTGCCGACCCCCGCCGCCTGCGCACGCCCCGTGTTCGCGCCGAAGGAGGCCTGGTCGAGGCCAACTGGGATGAAGCCCTCGCCATCACCGCGCAGGCGCTCTCACGCTTGACCACCCGTCATGGTGGCCAGGCGCTGGGAGCCATCATTTCCCCTCACCTGACCAACGAAGAAAATTTCTGCTTCGGCCGGTTGCTCGATGCTCTAGGCGTACGCAGCCGTGCTATGGCGGTCAGGCGCGGCCCCGCAGACGACTTTCTTATCAAAGCGGAGAAGGCGGCGAACGCGCGCGGTGTGCGCGAGTTGGGGTTGGTCGCGGGTGGCGATGACGGCCTGGAAGCGCTAGTAGCGGGGCTGGAAAGCGGCGCCCTGCGTGGGCTTTACCTATGCGGCGACGACTTTATCGACACCCCGTGGGCTGAGCGCCTGAGCCCGGCGCTGGCGAAGCTGGAAGTGCTGATCGCGCACAACCTGACCGCGCGTCCCGAACTGGCCGATGCCACGGTACTGTGGCCAGCCACTACCTTCGCCGAAAAAGAAGGCACCTTTACCAATCACGCCGGCCACCTTCAACCCATCCTGCGCGCAATCGAGCCGGGGCCCGGATGGTTGGATGAGGGGCAGATCTTTACTCGGCTGGGCGCCGCTATCACGGGTGTGCCGGCGCAATTTAATCTGGCGGAGACTCGCCGGCTGATGGCGCGCGAGCATCCCGCCCTCGCCAATCATGACGCGCCCATGGTGGCCGCGGCGCGCGGGTCCAACACGCCCGCGACGCAATGAGTGGAGTATGGCCGCCCGGGTAGTTTTCGTTGAGCGTCCCGCTTCGCGGCTGAGCGAGGCCGGCCATTGGACCTCGATCTTCACCGGGCTTGGGGTCTCGGCTTGGCATTTCCTGCGCAATCTATGGGCCCTTGGGCGCGGGCGGCAGGACTTCACAGTCTATTATCCCGAGCAGCGCTTCTTGCAGGCGCCGGCGCTGCGCGGAATGCCAGTGCTAGTGCAGATGGCCGACGGCCGGGAACGCTGCGTGGCGTGCGGCCTGTGCGAATGGGCCTGCCCCACCAGTTGCATTACAATCTTTCCCGCCGAAACCGCGGCCGAGGTCGAGCGCTATCCCGAGGTGTTCGACATCGATATGTCGCGCTGCATGTTCTGCGGCTTGTGCGAAGAAGCGTGCCCGGAAGAAGCCATCGTGATGAGCCGGCAAATCGAGATCGCCTGCTTTTCGCGGGCGGGCTCGCTGTGGCACAAGGACGACTTGTTGGTGCCCGCGGCCCAACTGCGCACGCGGCTGGGGTTTTTGCGCCAAGGTTACGACCGATGAGCACTCAGGAAGACCAATCCCTGTCGCCCTTGATGCGCCAAGTCTTGGAGCTCTTGGGCCGGCGCGTCATCGACCATCATGCCTTCCGCGGCGATGACACCGTGACTGTCGTGCGCGAAGATCTGTTGGAAAGCGCCCAGATGCTGCGCGAGCGGCTGGGGTTCGATTTTCTGGTTGACGTTACGGCGGTCGATTATTTCGGTCAGCCCGATTTCTTCTCGGTTCACCCCGAGGTTTGGGACAGCGCCACGCAGCCGGTGCGCCGCATCCCGGAGTCGCGCCACCACGTCAACCTCCCGCCGCGCGGAACGCAGCCACGCTTTGCGGTGGTCTACCATCTGTTGGCTACCTCCACGATGGCGCGCCTGCGCATCAAATGTCGTGTTCCCGAAGCGGATCCGGCGATTGATTCTGTGGTCGGCGTGTGGCCCGGCGCGAATTGGTTGGAGCGCGAAACCTACGATCTGTACGGGATTGATTTTCGCGGCCATCCCGATCTGCGCCGGATCTATTTGTACGACGAGTTCGTCGGTCATCCTTTGCGTAAGGATTACGATAAGCGCCATGAGCAACCAATCGAGCCCTACGCCGGCCCGCAGGCCAACCACCCCCGCCGGCCGCAATAGCGTGGTGTGGAGCAGCGAACTGCCGGGTGAGCAGATGCGCCTGCAGTTCGGCCCCTCCCATCCGGCTACGCACGGCACCGTGCGGATTATGCTGGAGCTGGACGGCGAGCACATTGTGGACGCCGACGTGCAGGTGGGCTATTTGCACCGCGGCTTCGAGAAGGAGTGCGAGTCGGGCTATTATTACCAGGCCATTCCCTACGTCGATCGCACCAACTACAGCTCGCCGGTGCTGTGCGATTTGGGCTACTGCATGGCCGTCGAGAAGCTTTTAGATCTGACGATTCCGCCCCGCGGCTGCTTCGTGCGGGTAATCGCGGGCGAGTTGTCGCGTATGGCCGACCATCAACTGGCCATCGGCGCCTCCTGCCTGGAATTGGCTGCGATGACGCCTTTTCTCTACCTGATCGAAGCCCGCGAGCTGGTGTGGGATCTGCTCGACGCGCTTTGCGGCTCGCGGGTGACCACCAACTATATTCGGATCGGAGGAGTATCGGCCGACTTACCAGCGGGTTTTACGGCTTTTTGTAGGGAAAAGCTTGACCAGGCCATGAAGCTGGTGGACGACGCCGCCGCGATGTTGACCGAGAATGCGATTTTTCGCGGCCGCATGGAGGGTACCGGCCATCTCCCCGCCGACCAGCTGATCGCTTTGGGCGTGAGCGGTCCGCTGTTGCGCGCCGCCGGAGTTGGGATGGATCTGCGGCGCAGCCAGCCCTATCTGGTTTACGATCAGCTGGACTTCGCCGTTCCGATCGGTCGGCACGGCGACAACTTCGACCGCTACCTGGTGCGCCTGGAAGAGCTGCGCCAAAGCCGGGCCATCATCTTGCAATGCCTCGACCGGCTGCCCGCGGGGCCGGTTGATGTGGACGATACTCGGATCCGCTGGCCGGGCAAAAATCGCGTCTTCAACCGTATGGAGGAGCTGATCGATCAGTTTATGTTGGTGGTGCGCGGCGGCCAGCCGCCAGCCGGCGAAGTCTATCATGCGATCGAAGGCAGCAACGGCGAGTATGGCTTCTACATCGTGAGTGACGGCTCGGGCAAGCCCTTCAAATGCCGTTTGCGCGGCCCCAGTTTCTCCAACATGCAGGCGTTGAGGCCGATGATCGTCGATCGTCAATTGGCTGACATTATTCCCACCTTCGACATGATCAACATGATCGGCGACGAGTGCGACAAATGAATCAGCCCCTGCCCGCGTCCCTGCGCGACGCTATCGCGCGCGAAATCACTCGGTATCCCCATCCGCGCGGCGCCCTGGTGGACGCCCTGCGGATGGTCAAGAACACCCAAGGGGAGCTGGATGGAGCCGCGATTGAAGCGATCGCAATGCTGTTTTCGCTTTCGGCAGGTGAAGTCGCGGAGGTGGCATCCTTTTATCCGTTGCTCAATACGCCGCCTGCGCAGGTCAATGTGCAGGTCTGCACCAACCTGCCCTGCGCCTTGCGCGGGGCGCGAGCGCTGGTGGACGAACTGCAGCAACGGTTGGGAATCAAGCCCGGTCAGGCTACCGCGGACCGCCGCTTTGCGCTGACCGAGGTGGAGTGTCTGGGATCGTGCGGCAGCGCGCCGGTAATTCAAATCAACGATCGACCCTACCTGGAGAACGCCACCAGCGCCGACCTTGAGGTGCTGACCCGCTCACCCCAAGCCGCGCTTGAGATCTACCGGCGCGCACCGATGCTGTCGTGGATACCGGCGGGAATCGAAGGCTACCTGCTCCCGCCCGACGGCGAATCCTGGCTGCGGGCCGAGGATTACCGGCGAGCCGGCGGTTATCGCGCGATCGGCGAAGCCGTCAAGCTTGCGCCTGCAGAGCTGTGCAAGCAGGTGGAGGAGGCAGGTCTGCGCGGCCGCGGCGGCGCGGGCTTTCTTACCGGCCGCAAATGGGCCTTCATGCCGCCCAAGGACAAGCGACCGCGCTATCTGGCTGTCAACGCGGATGAGAGCGAGCCGGCTACCTTTAAGGACCGTCAGTTGATGGAGCGCAACCCTCATCTGCTGATGGAGGGCATCCTGATTGCCGCCTGGGGCTTGCAGGCCGACGCCGCCTACATCTATTTGCGCGCCGAGTATATTGATAGCTACGAGCGCTTGCGCAAAGCCATTGAGGAGAATTACCAGGCCGGCATCTTTGGCCCCCATGCCCTGGGACTGGGTCGTCCCTTCGAAGTGCAGCTTCAGCGGGGTGCCGGAGCCTACATCTGCGGAGAAGAGTCGGGAATGCTAGAATCGATGGAGGGTAAGAAGGGACAACCGCGCAAGCGCCCGCCCTTTCCCGCCCAGCACGGCCTGTGGGGTCAGCCCACCACGGTCGATAATGTCGAAACTTTGAGCCAACTCCCCGCCATCGTGATGCATGGCGCGCAATGGTTTCGTGAACAGGGCGTGGCCAACAGCGCCGGCCATACTCTGTTCGGGGTCAGCGGCCATGTCAACCGCCCGGGTATCTTTGAGCTGCCCCTGGGCGTGACGATGCGCGAAGTGATCGAACGCCACGCCGGCGGCGTCAGCGACGGACGTCCGGTCAAAGCGGTTATTCCCGGCGGGGTCTCGATGCCAGTGATCACCGCGCAGCACCTGGATTTGCCGATGGATCACGAATCGCTCAAGCCGGCGGGCAGCCTGCTGGGCACTGCGGGTATGGTCGTGATGGATGACCGCACCTGCATGGTACGGGCGGCGCAGGTGGTCGCCCATTTCTTCCGCCAGGAGTCCTGCGGCCAGTGCACCCAATGTCGCGAAGGCACGGCCTGGCTGCACGAGACTTTGGGGCGGATAGAAAGCGGGGTTGGCCTAACCCAGGACATCGAGAATCTCGAATCGTGCTGCGATTTCATGGATGGCCAATGCATCTGCGCGTTGGCCGACGGCGCGGCTTGGGCAGTGCGCGCCTTTGTTCGCAATTTTCGTGAGGAATTCCTGGCCCACCTCAGTGGGCGCGGATGCCCGTTCCAGGATAGCTTTCGCGTATGAGTAGCCTCACACGCAACGCCGTGGTTGCGATGCTGGGAACTCCGGCGTTGACCGAGGGCAGCCTGAACGAGCCCCGCGAGCGCGAAGAATGCGGCGTGTGCTTCAACGAGAAGTGGCTCTATCGCGATCCCTTGGGCGATCCAGCGGGTGCCGCCGAGCGGGTGATCTACTGGCAACGCTATGATTTTGTTGCCAGCTTGGTGCGCGATTCCACAAATGCGCCCTGGCGCCCGGATCAGACTCTGGTGGCCGCCTTAGAGGCGTCTGAGCCGGGGGGGCGGGGACGCGATGCGATGGCAGTCAAGCATCGCGCCGATCAGCCCTTGCCACCAGTGGATAGGGCGCGCAATCCCCCGATGCAGCCACGTTCGCGCTACCGCCCGGTGTCGGACTTCCAGGGCCCGCCCGATCTGGGCGGTCATGTCGAAGCTCCACCGCGTCGCTAACCGGCTGTGTGGTATAGAAATTGACGCTTTCCGGTTACCCCAAATCGTGAGCGAGTCGGTGAGATGGGTGCACGCGAGGATAGTTATTTAACCGACGCGAGACTAGCCGGCGAGTTCTTCCAATTGCTTGCCAGCGGTCTCGGGCAGCCATAGCAGGACGCCCAGGGGGGTTAATAACCACACAATCGTCAACAGTGAGATGGCCGACCAATGAGAGGTGGTGACGGTGTACAGCAGGCTTTCGCCCCACAGGCCTAAAGCCGCGCCCAGGGTAGCTGCAACGGTCATCGCGCTGGTCGCGGTCGCGCGACGGGGGGTGTCAAAAAGCTCGGTGGCGTAGGTGTTGAGCAAAGTAACGGAGGCGGTATCGAAGAACAGCTCGGCGGCCCAAGCGACCACCATTGGCGCGCCGGCGCTGTGAAGAAAGCCCAACATCAGCAGCGGCGCCAACAATAGGCATAGCGCGGTGCTCCGGCGCCGGCCCCAGCGATCGCTATAAGTGCCGATTACGATATTACCCAGCAGGCCGAAGGCGCCGGCCACAATCACCATCGAGGAGATCTGGGTGGGACTCCAGTGATGGACATCTTCGAGGTATTTAAAGGAGAGCATCGAGGCCGGCGCGCCGCCTAGGTATACCAGAAAGGTAATCGCAAGCAGTGCGCCCAGGCGCGCGCGCGGTGCACGCATTAGGCCGCGCCAAGGCGACAGCCAAGCCGCGCCGCGCGCTACTTGCAGATCGGCAAAACGGTGGGTTTCCGGCAACCAGCGGCGCAGCACGATTAACAGCGCCAGTGGTAATAAGGCCAGGGCGTACAGCCCGCGCCAACCGAAAGGCATCCAATTGATCAAAGCGAAGACCAGGGCGGCCAAGCCGTAGCCGCAGGTCGAGAGCGCGCCCAGCCAACCCAGCGCGCTACCGCGCGCGGCCGCGTCGATTTCCTCGGCGACCACCACCAATGCGATGGCGGCTTCGGCGGCGCTGAAGCCGCGGGCGACAAACTGAAACGCCACAAAGGTACGGGCGTCCGGAGCCAGTGCGCTGGCTGCGGTCGCCAGCGTGTAGAACAGCACAGTGTGAATCAGCAGGCGGCGACGCCCCAGGCGGTCGGCCAACGAGGCAATCGGCAGTGCCAACAGGTATCCCAGCCGGATCAGGGACAGCATCGTGCCCAAATCGCGATTGGCTATGCGCAAGCCGCTTTGAATTTGCTCGATCGCTAAGCTGAGCAGGGCGCGGTCGTAGTTTTCAAAGAAACCCGCGCTCACTACCAGCGCGAAGATAAGCTTCTGACGCGCATCGAGGGCCAGAAGCAAGCCACGCGGACGCCAAGCGGAGAGCGCTGAATTCACACCGCTGCCCGGAGCTAACTTAAAAATCTGACCCCGTGCGCCTTCAGTCCAGCCAAGGTGGGCGGTTGAGAGCTGATGTGATGGCCGCCCGTCAACGACCCAGGGCGTGGCGGATGCAGTTCAGAATATAGACAAAATCGCGCGGGCTACGCGCTTCACCCATATAGCTGACAGCGGCCAGTACCTGCATCTCTTCAGCGCTGACGTTGAGGGCCCGGCGCATTTTGTCGTCTCTGCGAAACTGCTCCCAAGCCGACATGCCCTTCTCATCACTACCAGTGAGTAGGCTTTTAGCGCCGGGATTGGCTAAAAAAAACAGCGTACCACGATCCAGTCCCAGCACGTCGGCCAGCTTGGCCACAACGCGTACAGAAGGATGGCGTTTGTTGGATTCCAGATGCCCGATATACGGGGTTGAGGTCGCAACGCGAGCGGCGACCTCTTCCTGGGTCAGGTCCAACTGCCGCCGCCGCTCCCTTATCACCTGACCAAAGCTGCGGGTTTTTGCCTTCATGCGGCCCCCTTTGAAGATTGCAGATGTTGTCGGCGCTTGCTGGGATTAGCGACGAAAGGGGTCGGCTGAAATCCCGGGAAAGGCCCCCTAGCATTGCGAACCAACCTAAATATCCGAAAATACACGCTAATGCAACCCTAGATCACCAGAGATCGCATAACCTTCCACTAATATTCCACTTGCTCAATTCCCATACATGTTGGTCCCCCGATCGACGGCGAGGGTAAAGCTGGCGGCTTGGGGCGCGCTCATCGCAGGGCTGACGAAGGAGCGCCGAGACTGGTGGCGCAGCGGACCGAGCTCGACTTCACGCTTGACCAGCAGCCGCCCCTGGGCGTCGAACAGACTCACGCTGAGGTCTGCCTGGCGTAGGTCGGGACCGCGATTGTAGAGGTCGCCAGCAATCAAAACTTCACTGCCCCGCCGCTCCAGATGCGCGGAAGTAATTTGCAGGGGCTCGATTCTGAACAAGGAATAAAAAACAAAGCCGATAAAGGCTGCGCCGAGCACCACTAGCAGAAGCGTGTTGATGCGTCGTGAAGCAGGCTTGGCGGTGGCATTGGACATGGGTTTTCAACCTCCTCGGCGGTCTGGCGGCTGGGTGTGAAGCGGTGTGGGCGAGTCGGAGCAGAGCACGGCGATAGTCAATTGCAGCCTGAAGCACAGTGTCGTGCAATATGAAATACGGCCGCCCAAAGAGCAGGCATCTGCTGTTTGTCCAAGCGTCGGACAGGGTCAACGCAGTGGCGGCAAGGCGATTTTGACACATATTCGTGGCGCGTCTTTGTTGCGCACCATGGCACGGTTTTTGGGTACATGCGCATGGCATACCGCTCCTGGGCAATCGGGTCATCACGCCTCGGAGTTCGGCCTAGGCTTGGTAAGCATAGGAGGCGGAATGACGAAACGCACGTTCACCGACTACATTAGCACAGTGACAACCGTGACGGCGGCGATGTTGCTGGCCTTAACCCTGGCGTATTCAACTGCATCGGCGCAGTCCAGCACTGCCGGCGCGTCCGCCGAAGCGCCAGTCGCGGCCAAACCTTCGCCGGCTGCGGCCCCCACCCCGGTGCCGCCACTCACAACAACCGCCGTGACCGGACCGTTGCAGTGGGCCTCGCCTACCCAACTCAATCTGGGCAAGGTTCCAATTATTTCTCAGATTCCGATCATCAACCAGTGGACCGATCTGGATATCAATGGCGTGCTCAGCGGCCTGGGGATGGTGCAAACTCATCCGGTAAACGGCGATCGCACCGCCCGTGTCGACGTCAGCAATGCGCAAATCGTAGTGCAAAAAGCCGACGGCCAGTTCCAGTTCTATCTTCAGGGCGGGGCCTACGACATTCCCGCGCTGGGTGCAGCCACCGTCACCGCTGGCAAAGCGGTCAACGATCTCTATGGGCCCCTTCCCGTGGCGTATGTGAAGTGGGCGCCGACCTCTAGCTTCTCGCTGATGGCGGGAAATCTGCCCACCCTGATCGGCGCAGAATATACTTTCACCTTCGAGAACATAGACATCGAGCGCGGCCTATTGTGGAACCAGGAAAACGCCATCAATCGCGGAGTGCAGCTCAACTATGCGCAAGGGCCGATTACCGCGGCGCTTAGTTGGAACAACGGCTTTTATTCTAACAGCTACACCTGGATGACGGGCTCGCTGGCCTACGCCATCAACTCTGCCAACACGATTTCAATGGTGGGAGGTGGTAACCTGGGCTTTTCAAGAGTTTCTAATTTCGCTACCCCGGCCACCCTCAACAACAGCGAGATCTTGGACCTAATTTACACCTACCTCAACTCTCCCTGGATCGTTCAGCCGTATTTTCAATGGACTTACGTGCCGCACAACCAGGAAATCGGGGTCGGCCAATCGACCTCTACCTTGGGCGGAGCGATCATGGCCAGCTATGCTCTGACGGATGACTTCTTCCTTGCCGGCCGGGCCGAATATATTGGCAGCACGGGGAGTGGGGCCAACGGCGCCGCCAACCTGCTCTACGGCCCGGGCAGCTCGGCCTGGTCGCTGACGTTCACCCCGACCTTTCAGTACAGCAAGTTCTTCGTGCGCGGCGAGGCTTCCTACGTGCATGCGATAAGCTGGGCCAGCGGTGACGCCTTTGCCGCCGATGGCCGTAGCCCGTCGCAACTGCGCGGACTGATCGAAACCGGCTTCCTGTTCTGAGCGGGCTGAGCGTTTCGCGGTCGCGGCAACCGGCGTGGCTCGTTTTGGCGCTCCTTACCGCCAAAGCGAGTCACGCTGAGTTTGACGTCTTCCCTTACTTTTGCTCGCCGCTAGTGCGGATCTCACCTTGCCCAGTGCCAGACACGCAAGCAGCCCGCAACACTGGTAAGAGCGGTCGCGCGGCGGCAGACTGGGAGCTAGGCTCAATGGGGGAAAAAGACCGTGGCCCGATTCCTTTGCCCCGAACGGGTGTTGATACTCGTGTCAATCGCTTGCGCCGCGATGGTGGAAGTTGCGCCTGCTGGTGCGCGCGCCCAGAACGTCCTGACCGGCGCGCAAGCCTTCGGCGATTGGCGCCAGGATGCGCCCCTGGTTGCGCGACGAATCACCGTGAACGCGCTACCAGCGCCGGGCCAGACTGCCAGCGCGTTCAACGTTGCTCGCATCGTCGATCGGCCGCCCAATTCGCCGCTGCGCCTGCCGCCAGGCTTCAAGGTCGATAGGTTCGCCGGCGGCCTCGATAATCCGCGTCAGATTCATACCGCGCCTAACGGTGATATTTTTGTGGCCGAAAGCCGCGCCGGACTGATTCGAGTGATGCGGGCAGCCTCCGGCGCCACCCGTCCGGCAATCAACCAGGTGTTCGCGTCCGGCCTGCGACTACCCTTCGGCATGGCGTTCTATCCTCCCGGGCCCCATCCACGATATCTCTATGTCGGCGACAACGATGCTTTGGTCCGCTTTCCCTATCGCAACGGCGATCTGCGGGCTTCGGCTCCCATGCGCAAGTTGGCCTCGCTGCCGGCGGGCGGCGTTCATTGGACCCGTGACGTCGTAGTCAGCGCCGATGGAAGCCATCTGTTCGTGTCGGTGGGTTCAGGTTCCAACGACGATATCAATCCGGGTGAGAACGAAAGCGAGCGCGCCGATATTCTGATCTTCAATCCTGACGGCAGCGGCAAGCGCATCTATGCCAGCGGTATCCGCAACGCCGTCGGATTGGCGATCGCGCCGCTTACCGGCGCGCTATGGTGCTCGACCAACGAGCGCGACGGGATGGGCGATGACCTGCCGCCCGATTACATCACGCCGGTGCATGCTGGAGGTTTCTACGGCTGGCCCTGGTTCTATATCGGCCCTCACCAGGATCCCAACCACGTCGGGCAGCATCCCGAGCTGGCCTCCCGCGTAATTGTGCCGCTGGTGCTGATTCAGCCCCATTCGGCCTCGCTGGGCTTGGCCTTCTATCGCGCGCGGCAATTTCCCGCGGCCTATCGCGGTGGTATCTTCGCCGCCGAGCACGGCTCGTGGAATCGTTCCAAGCGCACCGGCTACAAAGTCATCTTCGTGCCGCTTAGCGGCGGCCGTCCCAGCGGCGAATACCTCGATTTCATGACCGGTTTTGTGGCGCCCGGAGGACAGGTCTGGGGCCGCCCGGTGGGAGTTACCGTGGCCGCCGACGGCGCCCTATTGGTCAGCGACGATGGTTCCAACTCGATCTGGCGTATCAGCTATCAGGGAAGCGCCAGCGAGTGATTCTTCGCGAGGGCAGAAATGGAAATAGCCTGGATTGGAACTGGAATCATGGGCGCGCCGATGGCGCGTCGCTTACTGCGTGCCGGCCATCGAGTGCGCGTCTTCAATCGTACTGCCGAGAAGGCTCGCGCCTTGGCCGCCCAGGGTGCCGTGGTCGCGGGCAACGTACCTGAAGCTGTGCGCGGCGCCGAGGTCACGTTCTCGATGGTGCCCGATACGCCCGATGTCGAGCAGGTCATTGCCGCCGCCACCCCGGCGCTTGCCCGCGGGGCTTTGATGATCGACATGAGCACGGTGGCGCCGGCAGCGGCTGAGCAGATGGCGCAGACCTTGAGCCAACACGGGGTTGACTTTCTCGACGCTCCCGTCTCGGGCGGCGAAACCGGCGCGATCGAGGGCAGCCTAACCATCATGGTGGGCGGCAAGGAGGAAGCCTTCAACCGGGCCAAACCGCTGTTCGAGCCGCTGGGGAGCAGGGTGACCTATATGGGAGCCGCGGGCAGCGGACAGATGACTAAACTGGTCAATCAAATCGCGGTGGCGGTCAATCTGCAGGCGACGGTAGAGGCGCTTTTGATGGCGCAGCGTGGCGGCTTGGAGCCGGCGCGCGTACTGGAGGCGATCGGCGCTGGCGCCGCCGCCTCGTGGCAGCTCAACAACCTGGGCCCCAAGATCATCGCGCGAGACTATCGGCCAGGGTTCTTTATCCAGCTCCTGCGCAAAGATCTGCGCCTGGTGGGCGAAGCCGCACGCCAGCGCCATGCGCCGCTCCCCGCGACCGCCCTGGTCACGGCCCTGTTCGAGGCGGCCGCGGCCCAGGGACACGATCGTGACGGCACCCAGGCCCTGGCCGCTGTGCTGCAAGCGCTGGCTGGCGACCGCTGAGCAGCTCGGCGCGCTTGCGAGCACGCCGCCGCTTTTTCGGCCCGATGCCCGGTGCCTCAAGCTCGCGCAGCGCGTGCGCATGTCTATGTGTTCTCGGTGCGGGTATAATCGACCCAACGCGCAATTTGCCAAAGTGCTGCGGGAGCAGTTTGGCGGTTCCAACGGCGATCTGGCGGCCGCGCTGCGCTACTTCAGCCTGGGATGGGCCGAGCCCGCCCCGGGGCCGAGGACCATTCCGAAAGCCCGGAGCAGCGCTGCGAGGGCTTCGAGCTTGCCGCGCCGGCGCCGGGCGGATGGGGATTCGACTTGCGCTAGGCGGCCGAGGGCACGCAACCGCCGCCGCTCACACCGCGCCCCCAAGCTGCAAAGTCGCAACAATGGCGCAGCCAAGTCACCGGGCTGAGCACCTGCTCCCGCTTGATGGACTCGCGATATATCGAATAGCTTGGCTCCTGCGCGAGATTCGCGCGGGGGTCAGCTTCGATGAAAGAGTTTTGTCCTCGCACCGACATTATTGGCAGCCTGCTGCGGCCCCAGTCGCTTAAGGCCGCTCGGCAGGCCTTTGACGACGGGCGCATTGGCGCTGGCGAACTGGCCCAGAGCGAAGATGCTGCGATCATCGCCGCGCTCGCCATGCAGGAGGCGGCGGGTCTGGATGTAGTCAGCGACGGCGAACTTCGTCGGCTCAATTTTCAAGACAGTTTCGGCGCTGCGGTGGAGGGCTACGACGCGGCACCAGCCACGCTGAAGTTCCACGAGGCGCGAATGGCGGGAGCCAAGCCGCTGTCGCGCTTCGAGCTGCCCTTGCAGCACGAACCCGCCAAGGGCACCGCGGTGGTGCAGCGCCAGCGCACCTTGAGCCGCCTTACTCTTCGCCACAACCTGATCCTGCAGGAGTACCGCTTCGCCGCGGCCCACGCGCGACGCCCAGTCACGGTGTCGCTCATCGGTCCCGACCGCATAAGCCAACGTTTCGATTGGGCCAATTCCACCGCCGTTTATCCCACCGTCGAGGAATTCCTCGCCGATGTGATACGAATCGAGCGCGCGATGATCGGCGATGTGATCGCCGCCGGCTGCCCCTATATCCATATCGACGCGCCCGGTTATACGGCCTATGTGGACGAACCCTCGATGGCTGCGATGCGCGCGCGGGGTGAAGATCCGATGGTGAATTTCGCGCGCTCGCTCGAGGCGGACAACGCGCTTATCGCCGATTTTCCCACCACTACCTTCGGTATCCATCTGTGCCGCGGCAATCAGCGCAGCATGTGGCATCGCGAAGGCAGTTACGACGCGATCGCCGAGCGGCTGTTCAATGAACTTAAACACGATCGGTTTTTGCTGGAGTACGACACGCCGCGGGCCGGCAGCTTCGCCCCGTTGCGCTTCGTGCCGCGCGGAAAAATCGTCGTCCTGGGGCTGGTTAGTACCAAGGTCGCGACGCTGGAATCGGTCGACGCGCTGCGAGGGCGTATCGATGAGGCCAGCCGCTATCTGCCGCTCGAGCAATTGGCGCTAAGCCCGCAGTGCGGTTTTGCTTCGGATGTGGCCGGCAACCTGCTGAGCGAAGAGGATCAGAAGCGTAAGCTGGAGCGAGTGGTGGAAACCGCCCGCTTGGTTTGGGGCTGACCGCGCGAGCAGTATGAAAATAGTTACGAGCGCCGGCTACAGAAACGACTAAGGCGTTCGCTACGTCGCTTAGGTTTTTACGCGGCCGCCGACCGCTCAAACTTGGGTTTGACCGCGCTCTCGCTTAGTCCTAGTTTGCCAAAAGTCTGCGCGGGATTATCGAGCCGCTTTTTAGGAAGCGACGCTGGCGTAGCACGGATAGGAGATCCAAGGAATGAAGCGCAAGGCGGCAAGCAAGGCGGTTGGCAAACGCGCTCAGGAAGCCGAGATTAAGCGCAACCTGGCCGAATTGGCACGGGTGGCTCGCATCCTAGCGATGGAAGGGCATGAGGACATCACAATGGGGCACGTCTCGATGCGCGACCCGTTGGGACGAGGATTTTGGCTTAAACGGCATACGCTGGGGCTGGCGGAGGTCCTCGATGACGATTTCACCCTGGTGAATTTCGAGGGTAATGCGATTGGCGGCAAGGGACCGCGCCATTCCGAATGGCCCATCCATGGCGAAATTCTGCGTGCACGCCCCGATATCAATTATGTCGGCCACACCCACGCCCAGTACGTCGCGCTGATGTCCTGCCTGAAGGAAGAGCTGCGGCCCTATACCGCGATCGCGCTGCATTTCGCGGCTCCGCCACCGCGCTTTACCCGCACCGCGCAGCTCATTCGCTCGGCTGCCCTGGGGCAGGAGCTGGCCGCCTGCCTGGGAGAGCATCAGGCGGTGCTGATGCGCAATCATGGCTGCGCCTTCGTCGGGCGCACGGCGCCCGAATTGGCGATCAACGGAATCATGCTGCGCCAAGCCTGCGAAATCCATTGGAAGGTGATTAAGACCGGCCACGACAGCGAATGGATGAATGAGGAAGATAGTAGTATCCGCCGCGCCAATGTCGGCGCCACCAAGGATGCACGGCTGGAGGGTATGGCCCATATCTGGAATTATTACAATCGCAAGCTGGACGCTCTGGAAGGACGCAAAGTGCGCCATCCGGCCTGAAGGTCGCGCCCATCAGACAACCATCGACAATTTAACTTTTTAACTTTCGCGTAAGGAGCAACCATGGCGCTTATCAATCCCGCCAAGGAGCGACTGAAGAACAACGAGCTGGCGTTGGGGGTGGGAATCCGACTGGTCAGCTCGGTGGCGATCGCCAAGGTGATGAAGAGCGCCGGCTTTGACTGGATTTTTCTGGATCTGGAACACGGCACGCTATCGATCGAGACCACCGCGCAGATCTCGATCGCCGCCCTGGATGCCGGCATCGCGCCGTTGGTGCGGGTGCCGGCGGGCGATCTGTCACTGGCAATGCGCGCGCTCTTAGGCGGTGCGCTGGGGATCGTGATGCCCCACGTCGATACCCCTCAGGAGGCGGCGGCGATCGTCGACGCGTTGCGCTATCCGCCCCTGGGACACCTGGGAATCGGACCGGTGGGCGCGCACTTCGATTTCAAGGCGATTGGCGTGCGCCAGGTTACCAAGGAAATCAACGACGCCGCCCTGCTGGTGGCGATGCTGGAGACACCGGCGGCGATCGAGCAGGCCGAGGCGATCGCTGCCGTGCCCGGACTGGACGCCTTGCTCATTGGAACCAACGATCTGTGCATGGAGCTGGGCATCCCGGGCGAACATGCGCATGCCAAAATCGCTCAGGCCTATGAGCGCGTAACCGCGGCCTGCAAGCGCCATCACAAATGGGCCGGACTGGGCGGAATCAATTCCGACGAGTTACTGAACAAGTTCGTCGGCATGGGCGTGCGGCTGGTGCTGGCCGGGGCCGATCTCAACTTCATGATGGCGGCAGCCGGCAAGCGTGCAGATTTCCTGCGTGGGCTGCGGCTTGAGTAAGGCGTCCAAGCGGAGAGAGAATAAGTCATGAGTCTTCGAGCAGCCACCGCAATTGCGGGTTTGGGAATGACCTCGATGGGACGGGATTTCAGCCATTCCGATCCCCTCAGCTTCGCTGCTGATGCGGTAATCCGGGCGCTAGCTGATGCTGGCCTCCAGCGCGAAGCGCTGGACGGTCTGCTGGTCAGCCCCGGCGCCGTGCCGCAGGATCAAATCAACGGCCCTTTCGCTCTGCAGCAGATGCTAGGATTGCGCAATCTGCGCCTGACCGCTTCGATGATCGCCGGCGGCGCCGGCGCCGGAGCGATGGTGACGCATGCCGCGCAAGCCATTCACGCCGGGATGGCGCGCACGGTGGCCTGCGTGTTCGCCGACTCGCCCATCCGCCCGCCCAGCGCCAATGCCAGCGGGCGTGCCGGCGAGAGTTTCGCCCGCGCTCAAGGGCTCAATGCCAGCTACGGCTATTTCGGTGCGCCGGCCGGCTATGCGATGGTGGCCCGTGCGCATATGAAGCGCTACGGCACGACCCAGGACCATCTGGCGGCGATTGCTCTGGCTCAGCGCCAGTGGGCCAACCTCAATCCGCAGGCGCAATTCTATGAACGCCCCCTGACTTTGGAGGAGTACCACAGCTCGCGCTGGATCGCCGCGCCGCTCCATCTGTACGACTGCTGCCTGGTTACCAACGGCGCAATATGCGTGATCGTGACTTCGGCCGAGCGCGCCCGCGATCTGAAGCAACCTCCGGTCTACGTCCTGGGTCTGGGGCAGGGGCATCCCGGGGGCGATCCTGCCGAAACCCTGGCCTGCGGAGCCAGTATCGCCAAGGAAAGCGCCTTCGCGATGGCGGGTGTGAAGCTGAGCGACATCGATGTGGTCGAGCTCTACGATTGCTTCACGATAACGGTCTTGATTTCGCTGGAAGCCTACGGCTTTTGCGCTCCAGGTGAAGGCGGACCGTTTGTCAGCGATGGCCGGCTGGGTCCGCACGGCTCCTTGCCGCTCAACACCGGCGGAGGTCAGCTCAGTGCTTATTATATGTGGGGAATGACGCCACTCTCCGAGGCGGTGATCCAAGTGCGCGGCCAGGGCGGTAAGCGGCAAGTGCCAAAGCATGAGCTGTGCCTGGTGTCGGGCAACGGCGGTATCCTGTCCACCCATTCGACGCTGGTTCTGGGCGCCTCGGCCTGAGGCGGCGCAAGGCAAGAGAAAAAGCGATGGCACAAGCGATCAGCCGGCCACTACCGGCGGACATCAATGAACTCAAACCGTTGCTGGAGGGTGCCCGCCAGGGGCAGCTGGTGCTACAAAAATGCACCAGCTGCGGCCGCTTCCGCTTTCCCGTTCAGCAGCTCTGCCCCCATTGCTGGTCGTGGGACTCGACTTGGGCGCCGACCAGTGGCAAAGGCGAAGTGCTGAGCTTCATCGTGATGCACCAGGTGTATTCTCCGGCCTTCGCTCAGGCCGTGCCCTACATCGTGGCACGAATCAAGCTCGCCGAAGGACCGCTGTACCAGGCCAACTTGGTGGGGATCGCACCCGAGGAAGTACGCTGCGGGATGGCGGTCGAAGCGACCTTCGAGCCCGTGGGCGAGGAGCTGGCCCTGCCGATGTTCCGCCCCGCCCGCTGAGCGCGGCGGTTATCTGTTATCAGCAGTTGGCGGTTGCTACCAACACGAACCAATGCTTGAGCTGATCGACACCCATTGCCATTTGGCCGACGAACGCTTGCGGGGCGAGGTCGAACCGATCCTGGAGCGTGCGGCCGCGGCCGGTGTGTGTCAGATCGTTTCGGTAGGTGCGATCGGTTCGATCGAAACCGATCGCGCGACGGTGGAGATTGCCCGCAGCCAGCCTGCAGTTTACGCCGCCGTCGGGGTCCATCCGCATGACGCCAGCGATTGCGACGAGCGGCGGGTGGAACAGCTACGCGAACTGGCCTGTTCGGACAAAGTCGTGGCGATCGGCGAGACCGGAATGGATCTGCACTATCTACGCTCGCCTCGTCAGGCGCAGGAAATGGCCTTGCGACGCCAACTGCGGTTGGCCGGCGAACTGAACTTGCCGGTGGTTATACATTGCCGCCAAGCCGAAGCCGAGATTGCGCGGATCGTGCGCGAGGAAGGGATGCCTGCGGCGGGTGGCGTTATCCACTGCTTCAGCAGCGACCGGGCCAACGCGGAGCGCTTCTTGGAGATGGGGTTCTATCTTTCGATCTCCGGGATCGTGACCTTCAAAAGCGCCCACGCTCTGCGCCAAGCCATGACCGTAATTCCCGAGGAGCGGCTGCTGGTCGAAACAGACGCACCTTATCTCACCCCAGAGCCACATCGCGGCCGGCCCAACGAACCCGCCTATGTGCCACTGACCCTGGCGACGGTGGCGGCCTGTCGCGCCAGTGAAAGCGTGACGTTGGCTGCGATCACCAGCGCCAACGCTCGGCGGCTGTTCCGATTGCCGCAGCGGTAAGGCCGCCGCCGGCGCGGCTATTCGGTCTCCTGCTGCTGCTGGAGCTGCTGAAGTTGGCGGCGTTGGCGCTCGATCTCCTGTTGCTGCTGCTGAACCTGGTTCTGAGTCTGTTGCTGCTGGGCTTCCGAGTTTTGCATCGAGTTGCCTACCGCGTAGCCGCCCAGGCCACCGAGTGCACCGCCGATCGCCGCCCCGGCTCCGGGGGCACCCACCATGGCGCCAATGATCGCACCGGCGCCGGCACCGAGTCCGGCCCCACCCAGGGTGCCCTTCTCGCGCGTGCTCAGCGGTTGGCCACTGCAAGCCGCCAGCAGCAAGCTCGCCGCCAGCACGATCAGTAAAGTGCTTAGTGCGTGACGCATCGTCATACGATCTCCCGAGCCAGCATCTGGCCCACGCTTTGTCCTTTGCTGATCATAGGCTGCCCCGATGAGCTACTAAAGTAACAATCTGAGGCAGCGCAGGTTCGGGACGAACCGTTTGACACGCATGCGGGGTTGGGAAGATAGCTTAAGCGTCAGGTCTGCGGTGTGCCTGCAGCGCGCCACTGTCGACGGGAGGCGGCTGTCACGGGAGGAAGGTTAGCTTTAGGCGCGAACATTTGTGACAGACTGCTGCAAATTTGAGTCAAGGAGAACGGTCATGGCAGTAAGAAAGCAGCCGGATAGTGCCGAGCATCCCGGGACTTGGGCCGAAGTGCCGGCAGAGTGCGTGGGGGATGCCCTGGTGACCGCCATGGCGCTGGGCGGAATCGAGCAGTTCTTTTTTGTCTCCGGCACCGAAATTGGCTTTTACCAGGAGGCGATCGCCAAGGCTCGGGCCAAGGGCTGGCCTACTCCCCGACTGGTCACCCTGACTCACGAGAACGTCTGCTTGAACGCCGCCATTGGTTACGCTCAGGTCAGCGGCAAGCCTACCGCTACCGCGGTTCACGTCGATGTGGGCACGCAGCACTACGGCGGTGCGATCCACACGGCGCTGTGGAGCGGGCAGCCGATCCTGATCACGGCGGGTGCGCCGCCCACCTCCTATCCGGGTACGCTGCGCGGGGCGCGCGACGGTGGCCATTTGTGGCTGCAGCAGACCTTTGATCAGGGCGGAATCGTGCGCCAGTACGTCAAATGGGACCATCGCTTGGAGTTTCAGGATAATCCAGGACTGATCATCAGCCGCGCCTTGCAGGTGGCGCGCAGCGAGCCCAGCGGCCCTGTGTACCTGGCCGTACCGCGCGAGATCGCTCTGATGGACTTGAAGGGAGCGCGCTTTCCTACCGCCGACCAACTCGCGGTCGCCCGCCCGCCCGCGGCCGATCCGGCCGGAGTCCGTGAAATTGCCGAGCGGCTGGTGAGCGCGCGCAATCCGATGGTGGTGGTGGGTCGCTCGGGGCGTCATCCGGCTACCGAAGCGGCGCTGGTGACGCTGTGCGAATTGCTGGGCATCGCGGTGGTCGACGCGGCTTGGCGCGGTCACCACAACTTCCCCATGAACCATCCCCTCTACCAGGGTCCCGCCAGCCTCAAAGAGGCTGACGTGGTGGTAGTGTTGGAAGCCTACGTCCCCTGGATTCCAGGGCCCGACGCTCCTAGCGACGACGCTTATGTGGCTGTGGTGGATGTCGATCCGGTGCGACCGCGGATCGCGACCTACGAGTTCACCGCCGATTTACGCCTGACCGCCGACACGCTGCTGGCGCTGGGCGAGATCGAAAGTGCGGCACGCAAGCTGCTAACACCCGCGGACAGCCGGCGCATCGCCGAACGCAGTACGCGCTGGGCCGAGACTTCGCGCCGGCGCTGGGAGCATCTGGAGCGCGACGCGCAGTCGCGCGCCGCAAAGCAGCCGATCGATCCGCTGTGGCTGTGCTATCAATTGGGGCAGGTGGCCGACGACAACTGTATCGTGATGGACGAGACCGTCTCCTCCAAGCCCCATCACTACTTGCGCTTGGCGCGCGCCGGCTCCTATTTCAGTAATCCGGCAAGCTGCGGCGGGTGGGCCACCGGCGCCGCGCTGGGTGCCAAGATAGCCGCTCCCGATCGCGATGTAATCGCGGTGTGCGGCGACGGCTTTTACATGTTCGGCACGCCGACGGCGGCACTGTGGGCCGCCGCGCACCATCGTGCCCCCTTCATGACGGTCATTTTCAACAACCGCAGCTACAGCACCGGGACCGCGCTGGTCAACGCAACTTTCCAAGACAGCTATGCGGCCAAGGCCGATTTTGAAGGCGGCTATTTTAACCCGCCGATCGATTACGCTAAAGAAGCGCAAGCCGCCGGTGCTTACGGCGAAACTGTGCGCGATCCTGCCGAGGTCGGACCGGCCCTGCGCCGCGGGCTGAAGGAAACCCGCGCCGGACGGCCCGCAGTCATCTCGGTGTGGCTGCCGCGCCTGTTGCGCGCCGACTGAGCTATTCAACGGAAAATGCGACGAATGATACTGACTGCAACGTGAGGACCTCGAAGACTTCGATCTTGCTGCGTTTTAGCGGCGCGGCGCAGTTGTCACGACTGCGCCGCCCACGGCTTAGGCTTCACTCTTTGGGCGGGTCGATCGCAAAGGCGATCGCGGTCAACGAGGTCAGGCAAAACGAACCGATGGTCGATACCAGGTCGACCACCCCCGCTTCTCCGAAGAGCGCCAGCGTTTCCTTGTAGGTTGCCTCGCTGAGCTGCTTGGTCTCCAGCAGCTCGGCGCAGAATTTGAGCGCGCTGGCCTCTTGCGCGGAGGCGAGCGCGGGAGTGTGCCCCTGCCCTATGGCATCGATCGTCGCTTGTTCCAGACCGACTTTAAGCGAGGCGCGGACCTGCGCCACCCAGGGAAATTTTGCATCCCAGTATTTGATGGTTCGCAGCACCACGAGTTGGCGCACTCGCGGTGACAGCGAGTTGTGCTGCAGGTAATGGCCAGTCTCGCGATGCAAACGCATGAACTGGGGGGTTCGAATCCAAGCGGTGTAGGGTCCGCCAGTCGTCCCGTTGGGGGTGCCAGCCGCCACCGCTTCGGCATAAGCGGCGTGCTGCTCAGGGGTCATCTGCTCGGGGGTGATAATTTTCAACCGCGACATCGGGAGTGCTCCTTCTTCAGATAGCCCGCTTGTAGCATCGTGCCGCCCAGCCGTACAGCCGGGATGGAGCCGCTTGGAACAGCCGGGCTTGCGATGTCATGGCAAAGCGCTACAAGCCGTCCTGGAAAAAAAACTGCTGCCATAGCAGCGGCGTCAGTGTAGATTGAATGGAGGTTTCCAACTTAGCCAGTCTCCGAAGAAGCAATTCATCGGAGCAAAAAAAGTTGGTAAAGCCGTTGTCGAAAGGTAACGGCTTTTTATGCGATACTATTCCCCCGCTTAAAAAGCTTAGCGTACCGATCGCGAAGGTTGATGGACCGCTCTCGCCCGCGAGTCAATAATTTTCATCAGGGGCGCCGGGGCGTGGCATGGACTACCGGGCATGGAGTGGGAGTAAATGCAAACACCGTTGCAGCTTTCCGGTCCGGGTTTTCACTTGACGCAAGCTATCAAGAGTGCCATTCGCCATCGTGCCGCCAAGCTAGATCACCTCTGTGACAACATCATCGGCGCTCGAGTCAGTGTCGAAGCCCCCGTACATCATCATCGCAAAGGTGGCCCCTTCAACGTACGCATCGACCTGGTGGTGCCCGGGCGGGAGCTGGCCTCCAGTCATCGCAGCGGCGAGAGTTTAGCAATCGCCGTGCGTGAGGCTTTCGAGGCGATACATCGGCAATTGGTGGAGTACTCGCGTCTGCAGGCGCGCGAGATTAAGACCCACGACGGACCACCGCGCGGTGTTGTCGCGCGCGTGCTGCCGCAAGGCTACGGCTTCATTAGCGCCGCTGACGGCCGCGAAGTTTACTTCCATCGCAACAGCGTGATGGACGGCGATTTCGATAGCCTGCGACCCGGGGCCCGGGTTTGGTTCAGCGAGGAGACCGGCGACAACGGCCCGCAAGCCAGCACTGTGTACGTCAGCGAAAGCGGCGCTTTGCGTACGGTCTGAGTGGGCGCGATTTAGCGGGCTGCGCCCAATGTGCTAGCCTGGCTTGGGTGAGGTCGCGCAAATCCGCGCAGGATAGTTTGTTTCCCATCCCCTCCCCGGCTAGGCCGCTGGCCGAGCGGATGCGGCCGCGCGAGCTTGGTGAGCTGGTTGGGCAGGAACACCTGATCGGACCGGGAAAACTGCTCAGCGAAATGGCGGCGGCCAAGACCCTGCCCTCCATCATCCTGTGGGGACCACCGGGCAGCGGCAAAACCACGCTTGCCAACCTGCTCGCCGCTCAATCTGGTGCGTGCTTCCAGTCGCTGTCGGCGGTACTGACCGGGGTCGCAGAGTTGCGCGATGCCATCGAAATGGCGCGCCGCGAACTAGCGGCCGCTGGCCGCGCCACGGTGCTATTCGTCGACGAGATTCATCGTTGGAACAAGGCTCAACAGGACGCCTTTCTACCCCACGTCGAAAGTGGGCTGATCACCCTGATTGGCGCGACCACCGAGAACCCCTCTTTCGAGCTGATCGCGCCCCTGCTCTCGCGCACCAGAGTGCTGGTGCTCCATCCTCTAGGCGAGGAAGCTTTGGTCCGCATCGTGGAACGCGCGCTGACCGACCGTGAGCGCGGTTTGGGTGCTTTGGATTTGACCCTGGAGCCGCCGGCGCTGCGAGAGTTGGTGGATCTGGCCCAGGGCGACGCCCGTAAGGCGCTCAACACAGTGGAGCTGGCGGCGGGACTAGCCAAGCAAGCGCGGCAGGCGGTGATTACCCAGCTCCAGGTGCGCGAGGCCAATCAGCATAAGGGGCTGCGCTACGACCGCGCTGGCGAAGAGCATTACAACCTGATTTCTGCCTTTATCAAGAGCATGCGCGGCAGCGACCCTGACGCTGCCCTTTATTGGATGATGCGGATGCTGGAGGCGGGCGAGGAACCCCTGTTCGTGGCCCGGCGGATGGTGATTTTCGCCTCTGAAGACGTGGGCAACGCCGATCCACGCGCGCTCAGCGTGGCCTTAGCGGTCAAGGAAGCGGTGGATTTCGTGGGTTTGCCGGAAGCCGCCATTTCACTGGCCCAGGGCGTGACCTATCTGGCCACCGCCCCCAAATCCAACGCGTCCTACCGAGCCCTGGGAGCGGCGCGCGTCGACGTCAAAAGTTACGGCACGCTGCCTGTCCCAATGACTCTGCGCAACGCACCCACGCCTCTGATGCGCGAGCTGGGCTACGGCGCGGATTATCGCTATCCGCACAATTACGAAGGCGCGGTAGCCGCTCAAGATTACCTGCCCGAGCAATTGCGCGGCCGGCGCTACTACGAGCCTTCGGAGCGCGGGTACGAGGTGCGAATTCGCGAACTGCAGGAATGGGTTCGAGCGCGGCGCGCCGCGGCGACCAAGGAGTAAAGCGAGCGCGGCGCCGAGCCGGGACCCAGGGCCCGGCTCGGCGTAAAAACGGTTAGCGCGCCGCCTTGCTGGCGGTTGCCGTCTTGCTGACGCTTGCGCCCAGGACCGCGTCCTTGAGCGCCTTGGCCGGCGCGAAGCGCAACCGCGTGCGCGCGGGGATTTTGATCTGCTGGCCAGTTGCGGGATTGCGTCCAATCCGGGCCTTGGTCTTGCGCTTGCGGAAAATTCCCAACCCCGCCAGCCGCAATGCGCCCTCGCGCTTGAGCTCGCGCACGACCAGGCCGGTCAGCTCCTCCAGCGCGCTTTTGGCCTCTTTCTTGGAGATTCCGACTTTATCGGAAAGATAAGTTGCTACCTGCGACTGCGTCATCATCCTCCTCCTTGCGGATTCTCACTGCGAGATCCACTCTTCGAGAGTAGCGGGCGGAAAAAAAATTTCAAGCGGAGATGCATCGATTTCAGGCCGCTGGGCGGGGAATTTCCGCTGTTGGCGTCAATCCGCGCATGAGCCCCAAGGCGTTCGAGATGAGGCTCGCTCATATCCCCCGCCAGGATTGAGTCCGTAGCGCACGCCAATCAAAAACAGGCCGCTCGCCGGTGCCGCGGCTGGCGCCTGGGCGCGTGTCCCCGAGCGCAGCAGCGCTTGCAGTTCCGCCAGTCCCAACCGATGGCGACCGATCTGGACCATCGTAGCCACCAGGGTGCGAACCATGTGGCGCAAAAAGCTGCTGCCCTCGATCCGATAACTTAGCCGGCTGCCATCGACGCTCCATTGGCTAAGGTAAATTCGCCGCACCGTGGCGCGAACCGGGGTGCCCTGGGTGCGGAAGGCAGCGAAGTCGTGCTCGCCGATGAACTGCCGCGCCGCGGCCGCCATCGCGGTCACGTCCAAGGGCTCGCGGATATGCCAGGTATAGCGATAATCAAAGACCGAGCGGGTGGGCTGATTGAGAATGCGGTATTCGTAGATCCGCAGCCAGGCGTGGCGGCGCGGATCGAAGTTAGGGGCGGCAGGATGAACTTCGCGCACGCAGATATCCGCTGGCAGTAAGGCGTTGAGCGCGCGTGCCACTTCCGCGCTTTCGCATTGACGGGGCGCGTCGAAGGCCGCGACCTGACCCAAGGCGTGCACGCCGGCGTCGGTGCGTCCCGCTCCGCTCACTCGAATCGGTTGGCCAAACAGCTGGGCCAGTGCGGCCTCCAGCCGGGCTTGAATCGAGTCTTCGCCCGGGCGCTGGAGCTGCCAGCCGCAATAAGCGGTACCGTCGTACTCAAGGACGAGCCGGATCCGCATAAGAGGCGCGACATCTAATGCAGCGGTTCGGCCGCCGACAGGCATTCGGCGATCCACAAGGCGGTCAGGGCGGCGCTGCGAGCGTTGTCCATCACACACCACAAACCCGGTCCGCTGGCGGCTGGATGCAGGCTTACCAGGAGGGCTTCCTGTCCGATCGCATCGATCACCGACAGGGCTGGCTCTTCTTCGACCAGCAACACGCCCGCCGCCGCGCGCAGCCGCTGCGGCCAGGCGCGGACGTCAGTATCCGGCGGCGCGGTGACCGCCAGCCCCACCCCGTGCAAAATCGGAATGCGTACCAAGTGCAGGGCGAGCGCGGGCGGCGACCCCAATAGCCGAGCGGTTTGCGCCAGCAAAGCACCTGCCAGTGCGGGAGTGCCGAAGGGCGAGGCGTTGAAACCGAACTGAACTTCGCTGTCGGCCAGATCCAGCCGTCCGTTGAGTAAATCGGCCGATTGCTGGACTAGGTCCTTGACCGTGTCGCGGCCTCGCACCGAGGCACTAAGTAGCGCTGTAGCCGAAAGAAACGAAGGTTGTTCAAGCGCGCGCCAAATAGTGGCTAGGGCTAAGGCGACAGGATGTGGGACGTGGACCAGCTTTCGCGCCGCCAGTGTGCGTACTTGCTCGCGTGCGACAAAGCCCGGCGCCAGCAATGGCGCGGCTGCGGGGGGCAGTTCGTGGGAACTCAGGTCGATCACTACCGGACCCGCGATGTCGCCCGCCAACTGCTGTGCGGCGGCGCGCGGTGTGGCCAGGAAGACCAGATCGAAGTCGGACAGTTCGGCACCCGACTCAAGCTTTTGCAAGCGATGATGGGTGCCCGCCACTTGAACGCTGTCCTCGCCAAGCGGTTCGGCCCGATACAGTGCCAGTTCGCGATAGGGCAGGGCGCGCTCTTCAATCAGCTCCAACAGTTGGGTGCCCAACGAACCCGAGGCACCCACCACAGCCAAACGCCGGCCAGCCTCGCCCTGCGGTGCCATCAGGCCCCCGCTTCCTGGTTCTCGATTCGCTCGCGTACCAACCGGCCCATTGCTTTGCAACCCACTGGCTTGGTTCCGGGCGCGGCGATATCCGGAGTGCGGTAACCTTCGCGTACCACCGCCTCGACCGCCTGCGCGATGCGTTCGGCCTCCGAGCGCAGCCCTAGTGAATGCTCCAGCAACATCGCGGCCGACAGGATCGCCGCCAGCGGATTGGCTTTATCGCGCCCAGCAATGTCGGGAGCGGTGCCGTGAATGGGTTCGTACAGCCCCTGGCGAAAGCCGGCACTGTTGGTCTCTTCGCCCAGCGAGGCCGAGGGCAGCAGACCCATCGAGCCCGCCAGCATCGAGGCTTCGTCGGTGAGGATATCGCCGAACATGTTTTCCGTGACCACCACGTCGAAGTCGCGAGGCCGGCGGATGAGATGCATCGACATCGAATCCACCAGCACGTGCTCAAGTGTCACGTCGGAAAAATCCCGTGCGATTTCCGTGGTCACTTCGCGCCATAGCCGCGAGGTGGACAGGATGTTGGCTTTATCCACCGAAGTCAGCCGCTTGCGTCGCGTACGCGCCAGTTCGAAGCTGAAGCGCACCACCTGGGCTATTTCCTGCTCGTTGTAGTACAGGGTATCGACTGCCTCGCGGCCGGCTGCGCCCGTGCGCCGTTCGCTAGGCTGGCCGAAGTACAGGCCGCTGGTTAATTCGCGCACCACCACCAGATCGACGTTGTTAATTATTTCGGGCTTCAGTGGCGAGGCCGGGATCAACTCGCGAATCGGTTTAATCGGCCGCAGGTTGGCGTACAGATTGAGCCCCTTACGCAGCGCGAGCAAGGCCTGCTCGGGCCGCTGCTCGGAATTGGGATTGTCCCACTTTGGGCCGCCTACCGCGCCGAGCAAGACCGCATCGCTGTCGCGGGCGGCTTTCAGTACGTCCTCGCGCAGTGGTACCCCGTGGGCGTCCAGCGAGGCCCCGCCCGCCAACGCGTCGTGAAACTCCAGCTCCAGCGCCGACTGCCGGGCTACGGTCTTGAGAATCTGTAACGCTTCGGCGACGACTTCGGGTCCGATACCGTCGCCCCTTAACACCAGTATGTTGTAAGCCATCTGTTAGACGACAAGGTTGAACTTCGTTCGCTATTCGATCACGGTTGGGAAAAGCAGCCGCGCCGTGGCGAAGGAATTCTGGCAGCGCTTATCGATCACCCTCCATCGCAGTATCCGCTACGACTACCCCAACCCTGTGGGTACGGCAAGCTTTTGCCCTGATTACGGCCCCGGCTCGGAAATTTGTGGGTGGATTCGGCTGCCCAGGCGCAAGCGGTTGAGGGCATTGACCAGGGCTAGCGCGCTAGCCTGCACGATATCGCTGTGGGCGCCCTGGCCCGCCGCCGTCAGGTCGCCTTGGCGCAGCAAGCAACTGACCTCGCCCAAGGCGTCGGTGCCGCCGGTGATAGCCTTGACCGCGTAGCGTTCGAGTTGCGGTTGGATCCCGGCCACTTGATAGATCGCCTTATAGCAGGCATCCACCATGCCGTCGCCGCTGGCGCTGCCCGTCCTTTCCTCGCCGCCCACTCTCAACTTGACCTCGGCCTGCGGCGCCGCACCCTTGCCCGCTTGCGCGAAGAGTTCCAAAAGTTCGTAGTACTCCGCGCCGCGCCGGGTTTCCTCGGTCACCAATGCCAGGATATCGTCGTCGTACACCACCTTTTTTTTATCACACAGGGCTTTGAAGTCGGCGAATGCCTTGTTGAGGTCGAGCGTCTGAGTGTCAACTCCCAGCTGCTTGAGTCGATCCGTGAAGGCGTGGCGACCCGAATGTTTGCCCAAGACCAGCTTATTGGAAGGGATACCAATCTCCTCGGGACGCATGATTTCGTAGGTCAGTTTGTGCTTAAGCACCCCGTCCTGGTGGATGCCGGCTTCGTGAGCAAAGGCGTTGTCACCCACGATCGGTTTGTTGGCCGGTATCATCTGCCCGATGACCTGCGCGAGCAGACGAGAGGCGGGGTAGATCTGACGGGTGTCCAGGCGGGTCTGAACCCCGTAGAGATCGTGGCGAGTCTTAAGCGCCATCGCCACCTCTTCCATCGCGGTGTTGCCGGCGCGTTCGCCGATGCCATTGATAGTGCATTCGATCTGACGCGCACCGTTGCCGATGGCAGCCAGCGAATTGGCCACCGCCAGCCCTAAATCGTTATGGCAATGGGCGCTCCAGCGAACCTTGTCGCAGTCGCGCACATGTGCGCGCACATAGGCGAACATCCGCCCGTATTCCTCGGGAATCGCGTGACCGGTGGTGTCGGGCAGGTTAATAATCGTGGCGCCGGCCGCGATTACCTCGCGCACCACGCTGACCAGATAATCCCAGTCGCTGCGCGAGGCATCCTCGCAGGAAAATTCAATATGGCTCAGGTGATGACGCGCGGCGCTCACCGCCCACACCGCCGTGGTCAGGACTTCTTCGCGATTCATCTGAAGTTTGTATTTCAGATGAATATCCGAGGTAGCCAAAAAAAGGTGAAGCCCTGGGTTGCGTGCGTCGGCCACCGCACGCAGGGCACGTTCGATGTCGCCCTTGCGGGTGCGCGCCAAGCTTAGCACCACCGGTCGGCTGACCGCCTCGGCGACCTTGCGCACCGATTCAAAATCGCCCTCTGAGGAAGCGGCGAAGCCGGCCTCGATCACGTCCACGCCCAGGCGCTCGAGCTGGCGGGCGATCGCGACCTTTTCGCCTACGTTCATGGTCGCGCCGGGCGACTGCTCGCCGTCGCGCAGGGTGGTATCGAAGATTCGGACGTAGTCTTCAGCAGGTTGGTTTGTCATCGCGCCATTTCCTGTCTTGTACCGGCAGGGAACCCAGCGCCAGGCCAAAAAAAACGTCCCCGGCGGCTTGGCTGGGCCCGCCGCCGGGGACGTTTCACAGTGCTTGAGCCGTTGGTCAGCCCCGCTCCGTTGCGCCCGCGGCGTAGGCCTGAATAAGGCCCAGGCCCAGAAGCAAGGTAAGGAGCAGGTTCAGTAACATGGTGTCAATGATCCGACGAGGCCTGCGCTAAGTCAAGCCATCGCGCGGCGGTCGTCGACCCGAATTTTGCTTGTTAGGACTCCACATCTAGCGCCAAAAATGGCTATTGGATCGAGATCGGAATGCGGACCTGAAATTCGGAGCTCACCGGCTTACCCTTTCTGACCGCGGGGAAAAACCGCCACTGGCGCAAGGTCTGCAGCAGGATGTAGTTCAAACGTGGGAGGGTGGTCGCCTGGATTAGGCGGACTTGGGTGCTGCCATCGGGACCTACCTCGAAAGCCGCGATCGCGACCGTGTTCAGCGGATTTTCGCGCAGATCGTCAGGGATCGTCGGCATCGGTGCATAGAGCGCCCGCGCCCCCGCGGCATCACTACCCACGCCCGCGCCATGGCCGACGCCGCTGCCGCCCGCAATGCCGGCAGCGGTCGGTTTGGCAGACCCAGGTCGAGCACTCGCGGCTCCTGGCGACGGATTAGTCGGGGCGGGCTCGCTTTTAGACGGAACTGGTGCGGCCTCTCTTCGGCGATGAATCGGATGGTGTACCAAGCGATGATGTACAATCGGCTTGGGCTTGACCACTGGCAGGGGCTTGGGCGCTGGATGAGCGGCCGGTAGCGCCGCCGCGGCCGGACCGCCTTGCAGGCCTGCGGCCGGAGGGAGTTCGATCAAGCGGGCATCAATCGGCATGACGGGCGGAGGAGGCGGACGCCATTGCAACACCCGCGTGAAAGTCGCCAAAACCAGCAGCCACAGGGCTAGCGCGACCAGGAAAATCGCCGGAAAACGCCGCCAGGGATGGTCGAAATCGCCCAGTAGCCGCGGATGGAGGGTTGCGTTCACTGTCGCTTGACCGCGATTTGAAAGTGCTGGACCCCGGCATGCTGCGCTTCCAGCATCGCCTCGACTACCAAGCCGTCGGGCGCTTCGCTGTCGGCGTTGACGATCAGCGCCTGCTGTCCCCCCAGCCGGGCGCTGAGCGCGGCCGCCAGGGTCGCCAGCGTCACCGGCAGTTTATCCACGAACAGCTTGCGATCCTGGGTTATCGTCAGCGTGACCGGTTCCTTGCTCTCCAGGCTTTGCGCCGCGCCGGCGGGTAGGTTGACGTTTACCGCGTTGAGGGTTTGCATCGAAAGCGAAGCGAGCATGAAGGTCACCAACAAAAAGAACATCACGTCGATCATGGGAATGATCTCGATGCGGCCGCGGCGGTAAGTGCGCGAGCGGCGAATTTTCATCGTCCACCCGCGGCCTGACCGGCAGCCCGCTCCAGATGCGTGGCCGTAGGCTCGACCAGATTCTCATCCAAGCGCATGTGATCGATAAGTTTAGAACCCAAGCGCTCCATCCGATCCAAGGCCTGCGATTGCATTCGCGAAAAGAGATTGAAGCCGAACAAGGCCAAGATCGCGATAAGCAGCCCTAGGGCGGTCGCGATCAGGGCCTGTGCGACGCCGGCGGTGACCTCGTGGGGTGCCACCAAGCCTGCGGCGCCGATTACGTTGAAGGCCTGCATCATGCCTGTAATGGTCCCGAACAGGCCCATCAAGGGAGCGGCAGTAACTACGGTTTCCAACAGCCACAAGCCGCGACCAAGGACCTTTTCCACCACCCCGGCCTCGTCGTTGGCGCGCGATTCGACCCACCACGCGGGCTGGGCGCGATGCTCGGCTATCACCGACAGGAAGCGGCCATAAGCATTGGCCGGTCCCAGGCGCTGGAGGCGGGTTTCCAATTCGCTCCATGAAAAGCCGTAGGTTTCTACCAGGCGGGCCAGATCTTCCGGCAGCCGCAGGCAGCGAACGTAGACCACGGCGCGGTCCAGGATGATGATCAGGGCCAGGATCCCCAGCACCAGCAGCGGGTAGACCATCGGTCCGCCCAGACGCAACGCTTCCCACGCGCCTCTTACTTCATTCATCGCGCGGCGCCCCTGAAATCAATTTGGAATCCACCGAAAAGGGTGACGCCTGGACGGTACACGCCCTGGTTTACTTCCGATTGGTACTCTTGAGCTTGGGTATCAACTGACATTTTGCACTCGCTCCTGCCCTACGTCACAGGATTGGTGACGGTTATCCGCGGCGGAAAGTCGCCGGCCGCGCTTCGATCGGTGCAGATAAGAGCTACAGGCGCTTAGGACAGCGGAGGCGCCCGGGTCAGCGCCAAGCCAAGCTCGGGGCGGCGCGGAAAGACGGGGCGAGGGATGGGGGCGATCTCACCTTGGCGCAACCATCCTGCGGTCGTGACGGGTGGGGCAGAACTGGTGGGCGAATGAAACGCCAATAGGCAGAGCGGGCACAAACCGGCGTCGGCGGCGATTTGGGCAGCCGCCCTGGACCCGGATGGTTGCCCATCGTAGTGCCCCAAAGCCACCAATTGCGCCCCCAAAAGCAGCGCAGCCATCAGCAGGGCCAGCGTGGTCGGGACTTTTGTGGCTGGACGGGGCAACATTTGGCGAAGCAAAAACGCTGATTCAGCCTACCCCGCCGGGCCCTGCTCGGCAACGAGGTGCGCCGCGATCGTTATCTGCGCAAGCTGCTTCGCCATTGCTCCAGTTGCTCGTGGGCGCGGGTGCGTTCCTGGGCCATGATCGCCGCGGTTTCCGGCACCCGCGTGGTGAGCTCGACCCGCAGCCCGTTGGGGTCGTTGATGTAGAGCGATTTGCAGTAGCCGTGATGGATCACCCGGGGTTCTAGACCATGTTGGCGCACCCGAGCGAGGTATTCATCGAAGACCGCTTCGCCTCCGACTTCCAGCGCGACATGGTGCCCCAGGGGCGCTGGTGGGGCGTCGGCGGTGGTATCGCCCTCCACTTCGAAGAAGGCTAGACAACTGCCGTCGCCCATCTCGAAGAAGGTGTGCAGATAGCGCTGCTCGCTGCCGGTGCGCACTCCGTCCTCGATGAAGGAGGCGATAAGCGGCAGCCCCAGCACCTCTTCATAGAAGCGTCGCGTCGCCTCGGAATCGCGCGTGCGATAGGCGTGATGATGCAATCCGCGAATCTTGTTGGTCTCGGCGCCGGCCATGGTTTGCTCCTCCTGAAAATTCATCTTTACTCCGACTGGAATTAAACAACATCAACGCTCCAATCACCACCGCAGCCCTCTGGATGACTCAGCCGAGGACATCCACCAAATCCGAACACCAGCTTAGTGTGCGGCCGGCGGTGAGCAAGCGGGTTCATGAAGCGCCTAGGCGATCAGCAGGCGGTCGAAAGGATCGCAATGGTATGATGGCGAGTGTGCCCGAAGCCCACAGCGTGTGCAGCGCTGACCGGTGATTCCGCAAAGCCCATATGCCTGGCGGCGCGCGTGATATCCTCCGGCTCAATCTGCAGACTCAGACGCCCGATCTGCAGTCAGTTCCCGCACGCTTAGCACCGGCCCGGCGGCCTCGGCGCAAATGAATTGCGCGAAAAATTTGCTAGGATTACAACGATTAAAATTTGTATTGGGAATTGTGGGGCACAGGCGGAAGCTTATCAGAAGCAGCGTGTTCGGATTTATTCGCGTCTTCAAAAAATCTCCGTCGTTGCATTGGCCAACGTGAAGCGTCGCGGTGTGGCCTGCCTGTTCGCGCTCGCTATGGCTTCGGCGACGTTGGCCGCGGCTCCCTACCCGTGGCTGCGGCTGCCGCCGACCCCGACCTTGCCCAAAGCCGCGCGCTATGGGTTTGCGCCAGTTAACGGTATCCGCGCCTGGTACGCCGTCTTCGGCCATGGCGCACCGGTCATAATGCTGCATGGCGGGCTAGCCAACGCCAATTACTGGGGATTGCAGGTGCGCGCGCTGGAGCGCCATTACCAAGTCGTCGTAATGGATAGCCGCGGTCATGGCCGTAGCACGCGCAATCAGGCCCCAATCGGCTACGAACTGATGGCTTCAGACGTGCTGGGGCTGATGGACTATCTGCACATCCGGCGGGCGGCGATCGTGGGCTGGAGCGACGGCGCGATCATCGGCCTGGATCTCGCCATTCACCATCCCGAGCGCCTGACGCGGCTGTTCGCCTTCGCCGCCAACTCCACTCCCGCGGGAGTCAAGGACGTAAGCAAAAGCCCGGTGTTTACCGCCTTCATCGCGCGGGCCCAGCGCGAATATGCGCAGCTCTCGCCCACGCCCGCGCAGTTCAAAGCGTTTTTGGCTAACATCACCGCAATGTGGGCCACCCAGCCCCACTTCAGCGACGCGCAACTGGCCTCGATCCGGATCCCAACCTGGATCGTCGATGCCGACCATGACGAAGCCATCCAGCGCTGGGATACCGATCATATCGCTGCGACCATCCCAGGTGCCGGGGAGCTGATTCTGCCCGCAGTTAGCCACTTTGCCTTTTTGCAAAATCCGCTGATGTTCAATCAGGCCCTGCTCGACTTTCTCGCGCCGGAAACGGCGCGACAGCCATCCCCATGACGCTCCGGCGAACACAAGCATAGCGAAGACATTAGTCAGGTTGTTGCTACAGTTGACCAGGTTTGGTAGCTTGCGCCTGCAGCGATCCGTTATAACAACAATAAAGTTTGATATAACAGCAATAAAGTTTGATTTTTGAGGAAAAATGAGGTTCGGAAGACTCGCTTTGAGCATGGCGGCGATCGCGATCGCGGTGTTATGGCTGCCGCGAGCGGGCGCAGGCACCGGCACGACCAATGCCAGCCTGAATGGTCCTTGCGTCTGGCAGGGCCTGTACTATCCGACCACATCCGGCGATCAGGTCAAAGCCGGACCGGTGTCCGTGGTGGCGCTGCTCAATTTTGACGGCAACGGCAACATGAGCCTGGACTACGACGCCAACGTCAACGGCACCTTCAGCGCCACTCCCAACGCGCAAGGCACCTATCAGGTCGATCCCAACGGGCATGGCACGTTCTACTACACCAGCCCGGCCAGCGGTCACACCTTGGTTTTCGATTTCTTCATCACGCCGCAGGGGCACGCCCTCCGCACGATGTTGCGCTCCTACGTGGGGATGGCGCAGGCGCTGCGGGTCGGCAACGGGATTTGCCGATTCGACCTGTGAGTCAGCCTGGAGGAGCAGACATGAGACGAATGATCGGCCTGGGGGTGTTGGCCGCGATTTTAATGGCGAGCAGCGGTGCGGGCTCGGCCGCCTATTCGGTGGCCAGTCTCAACGGCACATGCTTGTGGGATACGCTGTTTTACCCGACCAGCGCCGGGATTCAGAACGATGCTGGGCCGGCTGCCGTATTGGCGCCGCTTACTTTCGACGGTGCCGGCCATCTGAGTTTTACTTACGATATCAACCTCAACGGCACGTTCAGCTCGACCGCGAATGTGAACGGCACCTACACCATAGATGCAACCGGGCACGGCAGTCTGAGTTATAACAGCCCGGCCACGGGCAAGGACCTGATTTTCGATTTTCGCATCAGCCCCAACGGCCATGTACTCCGCACGATCTTCGAAAGCTACGGTGGAGAGCCTGCGACACCGCGCGTTGGAGCCGGGGTATGCACTTTTGCCGACTAAAGAAAGGGCAATGAAACCTGTGCCGAGAGCGAGGATGTTAAGGGGCCTGATGCATAGCGCGATAATCGCCGCCGCCATCCTGTGGCTGGGCAAGGGCGGGGCGACGCCGACCTTTTCGCTTGCCAGCCTTAACGGCACTTGCATCTGGCAGGTCGAGGCGATCACTACTACCAGCGGTGTTCAAGCGGGAACCGGGCCAGCCACTACGCTTTCCGAGGCGACCTTCGACGGTGCCGGCCATGTCACCATACAACACGACGTGAATCTCGACGGGACCTTCACTTCCACGCCGGCGCCTATCGCCGGCACCTACACGGTGGACCCCAATGGCCACGGCACGCTGCTGTACGTCAATCCCAGCACGGCAAACACGGTCGATTCCGACTTCTTCATTACCCCGCTGGGCAAAGCCATCCTGACTCAAACTCGAGGCTTCAACACTCAGACCGTAACCCCGCGGGTTTCCAACGGGACGTGCATTTTTTCCGAATAGCGATGGGCGGCGAGGCTATGCGGCGGATGGATCGTAAAATCTTCTTACCAGCGTGGTTGCTGCTCGCGGTCGTGCCGATACTGCTTTTGGCCGGTTGCGGAGGCTCCAGCAGCAACAATTCCGCCAACTCGGCCAATGCGCTGCTGCAAGGTACCTGCATTTGGCAGTCGCTTTCTCTGGCCACGGCTCAGAGCAGCGCCGGCCCAGCCACGATCCTCTCGCCGCTCACCTTCGACGGCGCCGGCCATGTCCGCTTTGACTATTACGCCAATATCAATGGCACCTTCAGCACGACCCCGAACGTGACTGGTACCTACCAGATGAACGCCAGCGGCCACGGTTCGATGAGCTATGTTAGCCCGGCCTCGGGCGCTCTGCTGACCTTTGATTTGTATATGATGCCCGGCGGCAAAGGAGTCCGCACCATTCTCAAAAGCTATCAGAATCAGGCCCCTTCGCCTCGGGTTTCCAAGGGCAGCTGTCAGTTCGACGAATAGGCGAGAAGCCTCATAGAGTACTCGATCCCGATCGAGGCGTTGCCCCGGCCATTTCTCGGCTGATTCCAACGGCGCGGGCGATGCGCGGGTAGGACCGCTCGGACCATTACATTTGACCCGCCGCCACGTCCTTTCTAGCATGCAAGCTCGAACCTGCGTGTGTGCGAGCGCAAAGAATGAATCAGCAGGCATCGCGATATATCGGGGCGCGGGTGAACGCCCTCAACAGCCGTCGCCTGGTGGCCGGCAAAGGGCAATATGCCGCCGATCTGTATTTCGACAACATGCTCTATCTGGCCTTTGCCCGCAGCTCCTATGCTCACGCGAAGATCTTGCGGGTTGACACCGCCGCGGCGCAGGCGATCACGGGCGTAGTCAAAGTGCTCACCGGCGCCGAGCTCAAGGCGGCGCTGGGGCCGCTGGAATCCGATTTCATGGGAAAACGGGCGTCGATTGACGCTCTGGCCGCCGACACGGTTCGGTATGTTGGCGAGCCGCTGGCGGTCGTCGCGGCGCACGACAAGTATAGCGCTCGTCAAGCCGCCGATCTGATCGAGGTCGAATACGAAGATTTGCCCGTGGTGGTGGATTGCGAGCAGGCGCTGCAACCCGGCGCTCCGTTAGTCCAGCCGGAGTGGGACAGCAACCTGCTGGGCGAGGTCAGTTATCGTGCGGGCGACGTCGATCGGGCCTTCTCGACCGCCGACGGCGTGGTCTCAGGAAGCTTGAGCGCCCATCGCTATGTCGGCACGCCGATCGAACCGCGCGCCTACGTGGCAAGCTTCGAGCCTTATCGCGGGTTGCTCACGATCTGGGCCTCCACCCAGCACCCCCATCAATTTCGCACCATGCTGGCCGAGATTCTCAAGCTGCCCGAGGCCAATATACGGGTCATCCTCAATGACGTCGGCGGTGCGTTCGGGGCCAAGATGCCGTTGTTTCCCGACGAAGTAGTGATCGCTTACCTGGCGATGGATCTGGCGCGGCCGGTGAAATGGGTGGAAGAACGCACCGAAAGTCTGCTGGCCGGGGGGCACGCACGCGAGGGGCGGATGCGCTACGAGGCAGCCTATAAAAAGGACGGCCAGGTGACTGGGCTGCGAATCAAACTGCTCTCCGACCTGGGCGCGCCCAGTACGCTGCGGGCGTGGGCGCAGGGTTTTGTCACGGCGGCGATACTGCCCGGTCCCTACCAGATTGCCAACTGCGAGATTGAGATGCAGGGGGTGGTGACCAACAAATGTCCTTGGGTCGCCTATCGCGGCTTCGGCAAGGAGAATGCCGCCTTCCTGATGGAACGGGTGATGGATCGGGTAGCGGCGGCTAGCGGCTGCGATCGTGCTGCGGTGCGCCGGCGCAATTACATCGCGCCCAATGCCTTTCCCTACGTTCAAGTTACCGGCGCGGTCTTGGACAGCGGCAATTATCCCGCCACCCTCGACAAGTTGCTCAAAATGTTGGATTACGACAATTTCCCGCTCCTGCAGGCGCAAGCTGCGCGCGAGGGACGCCGGTTGGGAATCGGGATTGCGCACGAACTGATGCCCGAGGGCGGGGCACGCCCGGGCGCCCTGACCAGTGGTTACGATGGCTGCACGGTGCGGATGACGCCCACCGGCGACCTCAAGGTGCTAAGCGGAGTGACCTCGCCGGGCAGCGGCAATGAAACCGCCATCGCGCAGATCGTGGCCGATACCCTGGGCGCCGATTTGCAGCGGGTTTTCGTGGTCCAGGGCGATACCGAGATCTGTCCCTTCGGCCTGGGCAACTACAGCTCGCGCAGCGTTTTAATTGGCGGCGCCGCCGCTTACGAGGCCGCGTGCGCTATCCGCGACAAGCTGTTCAAGGTCGCCGCGCGCATGCTGGAGGTGCTGCCCACCGATCTGGCGGCTGAGCGCGGTCGTATCTTTGTCGCTGACACCCCCAGCCACGGTTTGACTTTCGCGCAGTTGGCCAGCGAGATTTATCGGAACTCCTACGGCCCCTATACGATCGATCTGGAGCCGGGGTTGGAAGCCACGCGCTATTTTCGCCATGCCAACGTCTATCACCAGCCCAAACTGCATCCCCAGGGGGGCCAGAGTAATTATCCCTCCTGGCCAGACGGGGCCGCGGGGTGCGTGGTGGAGGTCGATCCCGACAGCGGAAGTCTCAAACTGCTGCGCTACTGCTACGTTCACGACGCCGGCACGATCATCAATCCCTTGCTGGCGGAAGGCAATCTGCACGGCGCGATCGCCCAAGGTATCGGCGGTGCGCTCTACGAGCGGTTGGTTTACGACGATGCCGGCCAGCTCAACACCACCACCTTTTACAACTACACGCTGCCCACCGCGATGGATCTACCGACATTCGAGCTGGCCCATCAGGAGACTCCTGGGCCCTTCAATCCGCTGGGATGCAAAGGAGTGGGCGAGTCGGGTATCGGCGCGCCGCTGAGTGCCATTCTGAGTGCGGTGGAAAATGCGCTGCCCGAACTCAATCTGTGCCTGGAGCAGACCCCGCTCACCCCCGATCGACTGTGGCATATCCTGGAGCAGGCGCGGCGCGCGGCGAGTCCACGATGATCGGACGCGAGTTTCAGTTCTTTGCCCCCGTTGAACTCGAACAAGCGCTGCAGTTGCTCGCCGAGTTGGGCGAGAATGCGCGCCCTCTGGCCGGTGGCATGACCTTGGTGCCGCTGATGACCTTGGGGCTGGCGCAGCCCGAAGCGATCGTGAGCCTCAACCACCTCAAGGGGCTGGAGGAGGTGCGCGATGGTGGCGACTGTCTGCGTATAGGGGCGATGACCCGCCATGCGACAGTGGAGCGCGATCCCCTGGTTCGTCTGCATTGCCCGCCGCTGGCGCAAGCTGCGGCCAGCGTCGGCGACCGCCAAGTCCGTCACCGCGGCACATTGGGCGGTAGCCTGGCTCATGCCGACCCGGCCGCCGATTATCCGCCCGTGATGCTAGTGTGCGGCGCGCGAATGCGTCTGCGCGGGGTCGCAGGCGAGCGCGTCGTGGCGGCCCAGGACTACTTCACCGGTTTGTTCTCCACCGAGCTTCAAGCGGGCGAGCTTTTGATCGAAATCGAAGTGCCTAAAATCCCTCCCGATCATGCGCACAGCTATCTGCGCCTGCAGCGGGTCGAGGGTAGTTTTCCGATCGTGAACGTCGCGGCCTTGCTCGCCCCCGATCTTAGCCTGGCTCACCTGGCATTGGGGGGCGTGGGTAGCACCGCGGTGATGGTCGATGTCGCGCCTGCGCTGGCTGGTGTGATCAATAATGCGGCTTTGGAGCGGGCGGGTGAAGCGGCTTACGCGGCGGCGAAAGATGCCACCGACGACATGAACGGCAGCGCCCAATATCGGCGCGCGATGGCTCGCCTGTGCGCGCAACGGGCGATCAAGCAGGCTCTTGCAAGCCGGCCTTGAGTTAGCGGAGAGTTATGAAGCAGGCGATCGAACTGATCGTCAATCAGCAGCCCTACCGGCTGGAGATCGATACCCGGATGGTCCTGGCGGATTTCCTGCGCGACCGGCTGCGCCTGACCGGCACCCATGTTGGATGCGGAACCGGAAGCTGCGGAGCCTGCACCGTGATCCTTGACGGCGTGACTGTCAAGTCATGTTGCATCTTGGCCGCCGATGCCGACGGCTGCGCGGTGACGACGATCGAGGGGTTGAGCAGCGATCCGCGCCAGCTCCATCCCATCCAGGAGGCGTTCGTCGCCAATCACGGTTTGCAATGCGGCTTCTGTACGCCTGGGATGGTGTTGTCGGCGTTGCAATTATTGCGCGAGCAGCCCGATCCCGACGAGCGCGCGATTCGACACGCGATCGCGGGCAATCTGTGCCGCTGCACCGGCTACCAGTTTATCGTCAAGGCGATCCAAGCCGCCGCCTTAACCCTGCGCAATCGGCGCTGAGGTTTGCGCTCCTTTAGGTCGGCCTCACATCGGGCGTTACATGTTGGGGTGGCGCGAGGATCAGCCACGCAACAGCAAATAGACCACCCCGCCGCCCAGTACTAGCAGGGCAGGGTTGACGTGGCGCCAGCTCAGCAGCAGAAAAACTACCAGCCCAACGGCGAAATTGAAGTAATTGGTGATTGCCAATTTGGCCATCGCGAAGGTCCCCGCCAACATCAGGCCAATCGCCACTGGCGCCAAGCCGCGCTGGGCGGCGGTGCGCCAGGGTGAACCTTTGAAATGGTTCCAGGCGCGATTGGCATAGAGGGTTAGAATGCAATCGGGGACAAAGAAGGCCAAGCCTACCACCAGCGCTCCCAGAACCCCGGCCAGCCGATAGCCGATCACTAGCACCATCAGCATATTGGGCCCCGGTGCGACCTGACCCAGGCCGTATACGTCGCGAAACTGCGGATCGGTCAGCCAGTGAAACTGATTGACCACGCGATATTGCATCTCGGGCAGGACCGCAGTGCCGCCTCCCACCGCCAGTAGTGACAGCAAGGCAAAGACCCAGAATAGGTTAAGCAGCTTGATGAGCATTAGTCGTGTCGATGTAGTTTGCCCAGCTCGCGCCAGGGTCGCGTGGTTATTTTGGGTTGGCGGCGCGGGCGGTAGAGCACGATCGCGATTGGAATGGCTACCAACAGCACCAGCCAGAGTTGGACTCGCGCCAGGCTGACCGCGGCAACGGTCCCGCCCACCAGCAAGAGGTCGCGAATATGGATGAGCTGCTTGCGGCCCAGTTGAATCGTTACGGCCAGGAGCAGGCCTACCGCGGCGGCTGCGACCCCCGTCAAGAAATGGTTGAGGTAGGGGTTTTGGCGATGAGCCAGGTAGAACAGACCGAGCGTCATCACCACGACAGTACCGGGCAGAAGCATGCCCAAAGTGGCCAGCGTCGCGCCGGGGATGCCGCGCAGGCGATCACCGACGATTACGCTCATGTTGATGGAGTTCAGACCGGGCAGAGTTTCACTGACCTCCAGCGCGTCGAGGAAGTCGTCGTCGTCCATCCATTGCTTATTGCGGACAAAGTACTCGCGCATGTAGGCGACTACGCCGCCGCCAAAACTGATCGCGCCGATGATCAGAAAGAGGATGAACAACTCACCCAGGCCCACCGTGGGCGAGGATTCGGCCGCTTCATTCATCGTTGGTCACCACCCCGCCGCCCAGGCGATAGACCAGCGCGGTCTTGGTATTGGCGCGATGCAGCCAATCGTAGGCCTCTAACTGCATCGCCTTATAGAAATTCTCCGACAGCTCGCGTGCGCGGCGGGGCAAATCTTCCAGGCGCGTAAACTGGATCTGAAAAGCGAACTCTCCGACCAGCGGGCTCTGAGTGGCCCGGTTACGCCATACCGCCACGGTGGCCGCCCCAGCCACTTTATCGCCGAACTGGATTTCACCAATATCTTCGAAAATTTCCTCGATCGCTAGCTGGTTGACGATGTCCACCGGAGCCCGCGGATCGAGCGGCAAGTTGGCCAACACCGGCAACAGCGCTTGCAGCTCGCCGGCTGGGCGGGCCCAGTTAATCCCCGGCGAATCGAGCACGCAGGCGTGCGAGAAAATGCTGCGCATTCCGCCGATGCGGTCGCGCTGCGGCAGCAATTCCTCTTTGAACCGAATGCGATAGGCCAGTGCCTGGGCTGGGCGAATCGTCAAGGCTTCGGCCAGCGCGCGCTCGGGATGGCGGAACTTGATCGCGACCCGGTGCTCCTTCTCCAGCCAGCCGTGATGATAGAGGGTGCGTTTGCGAATGATGAAATGGTGATTGTAAAGGTCAAAGCTCGGGGTATCGTAAAATAGCACCTCACGAATACGGCTTTCGCGCGCGCGCGACTGCTTGCTACTGTCCAAGCCCAGGCTTTTGGCGGTGTGATGTACCAGTCGCCAGAACTCGTGGAAGCTGTCCTCGCCGGCGAAGCGCTCCGCCTTCAGCAAAAGCTTGTACTCGCGAAACTGAATCGGATCGGGCGCCGACGGCGCCAAGTTTAATTCGCTTCTCGCCATGCCTAGCCGGTCACGTTGGCTGGGTTTTACTGGTTAGCGGCGAGGTGGTCAACTGCAGGGGCCAGCAATTGCGAGGCCGGCGGGCATCTCTCGCTACCCCCAGCTTGGCTGCGGCGCCGTGGCAGAGCGTAAAAGCAACCCGTCCGCGCGGGTTTGCCGCGCTGGGTAAAACAGCGCCCTGCATGAAAGCCGGCGGACTTCAATCCCACCTGACCTGGGGAAGACAACCGAGAGGGGGCCGGCCGCGGAGACTTCCTCCGCGGCCGGCTCGGCGGTGCTAGGCGTCGAAGTAAAGCGCGAACTCGTAAGGATGAGGCCGCAGGCGAGTTTGGCTCACTTCGCGGCTCATCTTGTAATCAATCCACGTTTCGATCAGGTCGGCGGTGAAGACATCGCCCTTGAGCAGAAACTCGTGGTCATTCTTGAGGTTGTTCAGGGCTTCCTCCAGCGAGGCCGGCATGCTGGGAACTTCGGCCAATTCAGCCGGTGTGAGAGCGTAGATATCCTTGTCCAGTGGCTGCCCGGGATCCAGCCGGCGTTGAATCCCATCCAGCCCCGCCATCAGCATCGCCGAGAAGGCCAGGTAGGGGTTGCAGGTCGGATCGGGGAAGCGCACCTCTATGCGCTTGGCCTTGGGCGAGGGCGAGTACATCGGGATGCGCACGCTGGCCGAGCGATTGCGGCTGGAGTAGGCCAGGTTGATGGGGGCTTCAAAGCCGGGCACCAGCCGGCGGTAGGAATTGGTGCCAGGATTGGTAAAGGCTGCCAGCGCCTTGGCGTGATGCAGGATACCGGCGATGTAATGCAGTGCCATTTCCGACATCCCCGCATAACCCGAGCCCGCGAACAGCGGACTGTCGCCCTTCCAGATACTCTGATGGGTGTGCATGCCCGAGCCGTTGTCACCGAAAATCGGCTTGGGCATGAAGGTCACCGTCATACCGTGGCGCAGCGCCACGTTCTTGCAAATGTACTTATACCAGGTCAGCCAGTCCGCCATCTTGAGCAGGCTCTGGAAGCGCATGTCGATTTCGGCCTGGCCGGCGGTGGCAACCTCGTGGTGCTGCTTTTCGACCCGAATGCCGACCTTTTCCATCTCCAGCACCATCTCGGTGCGGATATCGACCAGGCTGTCGTTGGGCGCCACGGGGAAATAACCTTCCTTGTAGCGCGGCTTGTAGCCCAGGTTGGTGCCCTCTTTGCCGCTGTTCCAGAAGCCCTCGGCGGAGTCGATGAAGAAGTAGCTGGAATGCTGATTGGTGTCGTAACGGATGCCGTTGAAGATGAAAAATTCCGGTTCCGGACCGAAAAAAGCGGTGTCTCCGATGCCGGTGGACTTCAAATAGGCTTCGGCCTTTTTGGCCACATTGCGCGGGTCGCGACTGTAGGGCGCGCGAGTGATCGGATCCTCCACCGTGCAGATCAAGCTAAGCGTGGGATCCTTGGTAAAGGGTTCCATCACCGCTGTATCGGGATCGGGAATCACCAGCATGTCGCTGGAATCGATCGATTGCCAGCCGCGAATCGAGGAGCCGTCGAAGCCCAAACCCTCTTCGAAGGGCGACTCGTCGCGGAACTCGCTGATCGGCACCACGAAATGCTGCCATTGACCGAGCAGGTCGATGAATTTGATATCGACCATCACCGCGCCCTTAGTCTTGATCATCTCCAATACTTGTTTGGGAGTCATCCGATACAACCTTCCTTCTTGCCGCTTACGAGGGGCAAGTTATTAAAATTTCAACCGCGAACACTGCCCTCTAAGCGCAACCGGGGCGACCATAACAAAATTCGTTCCGTACCATCCAGTCTGAACTTGGTCAGTTTGGGGCTCTCTTTTCCCGAAAGCAAGGGAGCCGACTGCCCGCGGCAAAGGCATTTGCCTGCCAATTTGGCACCGCCGCTGGGTCAGCCTATCGCCACGAAATAAGCCAGTAGCAGGAGCAGACCCAGGGGAATTCCGGTCCGTGCCCATTCGCGACTGCCCAGTTCAAGCCGGGCTGCACAGACGATATTCGGGACGTTGCCCGGGATTAGCATTCCACCCGAGACCAAGAGCGCAATCAAGGCCGGACGTGCCCGAGCGGCTGATAGCCCATGGAGCTCGATTGCTACCAGGGTAGCGTTATCGGCAGCGGCCGAAATCATATTGCCCCAGTACAGCAGGCTGGGCGACAAGGTCGCCATCCGCGGTGCCGCCAGCGGCGCAAAGGCGGCCCCGATCAGCACCAACCCGGCCACGAAGGCGTAGATTCTGACCCCGTCGAGTATATTGCCGGTCAGCGATTCGACTCTGGCTGGCGCGCTCGTAATCTCCTGTGCGCGGCCGGCACACAGCCCTGCGAGCAAGCCGCAAGCCAGCACGCCCGGCAGGAGATACAGCCCTAGCAGGCGCATCAGCCCCAGCATGTCCAGCTTGAGGGCGCTGGTCGCCAGGGTGGCCAGCGGCTCGCCCAGTGGGGTCAGGGCCGCGCCCAGAGCAATGGCGAAGCAGCCGGCCACAGCGGTACGGCGGCGCTGAACCCCCTGTAGCCCAAGCAGTTGAATTAGCTGGGCAAAGGCCAACGCCGCCACGATCGCAGTCACCACGCTGGCCAAGATCGCGATCAGGAAGGTGAGGAGCGCGACCAGCACGGCGCGCGGAACCCGCTTGGCCATCCAGCCGAGGCCGCCGGCCAAGGTCGCTTGGCCGCGCGAAAACAGTATTCCCGCGATAACCACCGTCAAACTGATCGGCCAGGGCTCGCGCAGGGCGTGCAGAATCAGCGGCGGGTCCAGGCGACGCGCCGCGATGGCTGCAACGATGCCCAGGCTCAGAAACAACCATTCAATGTTGCGTTCCAGCGGGGCCAGCAACAACGGACCGAGCAGCAGGAGCACCAACAGTGCGAGGGCGAACCAAGGGTTCATATCGCGGCGCCAGGGCGCTTGATGATGCAAGGTTCAAAGCGCTCATGCAACAGGCTCTTGTTGTGCTCCCTCTGGACTGGCAGAGATGCTCTTGAGCCGGCAGCCCACCTACGTGCAAATCACAATAGGTCACGCAGGCTGGGGGTTCGTGCTGGTCGCCCGCGGCAGGGCCTGCATTCCAGGAGTCTTTTGCTGCTGCTCAGGATGATGCACGGGTAGTCGGGGCCGAGCTTACCCAGCGCCCGCGAAATCTTGAATGAGAAGTCCAATTCGGAAAAACCACAGCCTACGCATAGCGCAGGAGCATCGCGGCAGATGAGAGACAGGGATCAGGGCGGAGGCTTTTTCTGCAGCCGGCTAAGGCTGCTTACGCGGGCGGAGCGAAGCGGCCGTGGCGCAGTGCCACGCCGGGCAAAATGATCAAATTGAGCACAGTGGAAGTCAGCAATCCGCCCAGGATAATAATCGCCATCGGCCCCTCGATCTCCCGGCCGGGCGTTTCGCTGCCCAAGGCTAGGGGCAACACTCCCAAAGCCGTTACCGTGGCGGTTATTACGATGGGCAGCAGCCGCTCGGAGGCCGCGCGCAGGACGGTGGCGCGGTTCCAGGGCTGGCCATCGACGGACACCAGGTGCTGAAAATGAGAGACCATCATGATCGAATTGCGCATCGTGATTCCGAACAGCGTCACGAAGCCGACGATCGAGCCTAGCGACAGATAACCTCCTCCAAGCCACGCCGCTAGCACCCCTCCGACCAATGCGAACGGTACGTTGATCAAAACCAATGCTAGGTTCGCAAGATTGCCGAACGCCAAGTAGAGCAGGACAAGGATCAGCGCGGCGGCCAGCGTGGAGCTGACCACCATCTGGCGCAGCGCGTCTGAGCGGGCTTGCGCGGCTCCCCCGAATTCAAAATAAGTGCCTGCCGGCAGCCGCAGGGAGGCCAGCTTGCGCCGGGCCTGGGCCACGAAGGAGTCCAGCGCGCGCCCGGCCACGTTGCAGGTGACGATCTGCTCGCGCCGGCCGCCGTCGTGCAAAATGGCGTAGTGGCCAGCTTCCAGAGAGATCGAAGTAAGTTCGCGCAGCGCCACCACCTCGCCCTCGGGCGAGCGCAGGAGCAAATCGCCCAGCGCCTCGGGATCCAGCCGCTGGTTGGGATCGAGGATGACGGTAACATCGTAGATCCGATTGCCGTCGTAGGTCTGAGCCGCCACCTCGCCTTGGTAGCCAGTGCGGATAGCGGAGAGAACATCGAGCGGCGAGAAGCCGAACTGAATCAGCCGGTGAGGTTTCAGGCGCACCACCAGCTCGGGCATTCCGCCTGGGGCGGCGACCTGCACGTCAACTCCGCCGCGGATGGTGCGCAGCAGGCGAGCGGTTTGGTCGGCCACGTTGTCAAGTGCATTGAGGTCGTGGCCGAAGATCTCCACCACCACGTCGGCGCTCTGGCCGGAGAGGGTCTCTTCGATGCGCTCGGTCAAATAGGAATTGAGGCTGAAGGCGTACCCTGGAAAGCCGCCCAGAATCTGACGCACGCGCTCCTGCGCTTCATCGAGGTCCTCGCCATGGTGAGGGGCCAGGGCGACGTCAAATTCGTTTTCCTGCGGCCCGGAAGTATCGTCGCCCAGCACCGCGCGACCGTTGCGCTGGGCTACGCTGCTGACATCGGGATCACTTAATAGGGCGCGCGTGACCCGCCCGCCCATCCGCATCGACTCGGCGATCGAGGTGCCTGGAACCCCCACCATGTGCACGATAAAGCTGCTCTCCTGGAGTTCGGGCAAAAAGCTGCCGCCCAGCAACGGCAAGGTGGCGGCGGCAGCCAGGCAAAGCGCGGTGGTGGCCATGGTCAGCGCGCGCGAATGATCCAGTGCCGCTTCGAGAAGACGGCGATGGACACGGGTCAGCCAAGCCACGAATCGGGTGCGAGCGCCGGTTCCGGCCCGCGGCCCCAGCGCCGCGCACAGGGCTGGGGTCAAGGTCAGGGCTATGGCTAGCGAGGCCATGATCGCCAACACATAGGCGGTCGCCAGCGGTGCGAACAGCTTGCCCTGCACGCCACCCATCGCCATCACCGGAAAGAACACCAGGGCCACCACGAAGGTGGCATATACCACCGCGCCGCGAACCTCCAGCGAGGCATCCAGGATCACCCCCAACAGGGGGCGCCGAGCGTCGGCGGCGGGGGTTTCGCGTAGGCGGCGGAAGATGTTTTCGACGTCAATGATGGCGTCATCGACCACCTCGCCTATCGCGATGGCAAGCCCGCCCAGCGTGATGGTATTGAGGGTGGCGCCAGTTTGGCGCAGCGCGATGACCGCGATTAGCAGGGAGAGCGGGATGGCGCTGAGCGAGATGACGGCGGCGCGCAGATCGTAAAGCAACAGGATCAATACGATCGCCACCAGCGCCGCACCGACCAGCAGCGAGGTTTCGACGTTGCGCACAGCGATGTGCAGAAAATCGGTGGCGCGAAACAGTTTGGGGAACAATTTGACACCGTGGGCCGTGAGCACTGGTGCCAAGTCGCGCAGAGCGGCCTGCGTGCGGCGGGTTACTTCCAAGGTGTTGGCACCGTATTGGCTAGAGAGGACCAAAATCACGCCTGGTTTGCCGAAAATCGCGGCGTCCCCGGTAAGTGGCCGCGCTGCCCAGCGCACGCGGGCGAGATCGCGCAGGCGCACGCTGATGCCCTGGCGGGTCGCCACCACTGCTTCGCCCAGTTGCGCCGGAGTCAAAGCTTGCCCCTGGGTGCGAATTACAATCCTTTGGTTGTCGTTTTCAAAAAAGCCCGCGCCTTCAACTCCGGTGGCGCGCCGAGTGGCCGCCAACACCTGCTCGATACCCAGCCCGTAGGCCAACAAGCGGTGCGGCTTGACCTGGACCTGGAGCTCGCGGACCCCGCCGCCGTAGATCGCGATCTTGGCCACCCCTGGTACCGCCAGCAGCCGCGGCCGGATGGTCCAATAAGCGAAGCTCCACAGATCGGTGGCTGCCATCCGGTGAGAGCTCAGCCCCAAGGTAAGAAAGGTGCTGGTGGCCGAGGTAAGCGGCGCCAAGGTGGGCGCGCCGACCCCTGCGGGCATTTCACCTGCGATCGCGCTCAAACGCTCGCTGACCATCTGGCGATCGCGAAAAATGTCGCTATTTTGGTGAAACACGGTGGTAACCGCCGACAACCCCTGGATCGATTGGGAGCGGATGCTGGCGGCGTCGTTCATTCCTAGCAACCGATTCTCGATCGGCTGCGTGACCAGCGCTTCCACCTGCTCGGCAGCCAACCCTGGAGCCTCGGTTTGGATTACCACTTGGGGCGGAGCGAATTCCGGGAATATTCCCAGGCTGGCGCTGACGGCGCAATAAATTCCATAGCCGAAAGTCAGGCAGGCCAGCGCGATTACGATCCCGCGAAAGCGCAACGAAAAGCTGACTATCCCTCGCAGCATTGCCTGCGCTCGTCAGTCTTGGATGCGGATCTGATCCTTGAGTTCAGCCGACAGCAGCACCTGCGCCCCAGCTCGCACGATGCGGGTGCCGGGGGGCAGATCGGTCACGAAATAACCCTGCTCGGTAATTTGTGCCACGCGGATCGGCCGGCGGGTAAAACGGCCCACGTCCAGGGCCTGATAGACCCAGCTTCGGCCGGCGTATCTGACTATCGCCGAGCGGGCGACCATCACGCCGTGTACGAGCGCGCCAGCGGCGGTTGGAATACGAGCGAAGATCGCGCTACCCGCAGGAATCTCGATGCCGTCGGCGGCCAGCAATATCAGCAGGGTTTGCCCGGGCATCCCGCGTGCTATCGAGGGTGCGTAATAAACCGCGCGGGCCACAATTGGTTGGTCTTCGTATCCCGCTACCGATACGCTGGCACTATCGGAAGTGCTGGCAACCGGCGCGCCCATCGGCACGGTGACCCGCGCCAGTGCCTCGCGGCGATCGACCAAGGCGCTAATCAGGCGCAGACGAGCCTTCCCACTCAGGCGGGCAATCTCGCTACCCCAGCCATTGCGCAATTGCTGCTGGAGTAGCTGGCAGCGGCTGCGGTCGGAGAAATATTGGACTTGCGCGCTCTGCAGATCGCGTAAGGAGGCATTGTTGTTCTCCTGATAAAGCCGGCGGGTGCGCTCGTATTGCGCCCGCGCGGCTCGTAGTTGCGCGCGTGCCGCGGCAAGCTCGCTGTCCAGCGCGGCCAACGGCTCCGGGTCGAGCACCTGCCCGTAGGCTTCAACCTCGATCCGCCGTATGAGGGGCGGGACGGTGGCGGTTATGATGCCGGCTGCTTTCTGTGCGCTGGGAGTCAGCGCGATGATTACCCGCCCCGCGCGATCGCGCGAAAGATGCACGGCGCTGGAGACGATCGTTTCGTCTTCATCGTCTTCATCGGCGCTCGCGGCGATCACTTTAAGTGCCAGCGCCAATGCCAAAAGCACGGCAATCAGCGCAATACTTCGCCGGATCATAGGGCTTGTTCGGTGACTTGGCGCCGGGGCAAAGTGAAGGCCCTCTGCGCGCCGCTCTCCAGCGGCCGTTGCATCGCATCCTCCAAAGCGCCCAAAGCGCTTTGAGCGCCTTGCAAGGCGCTCAGCTCGGCTTGGCGGGCTTGGATGGTGTCGAGTTCGGCGCTGGCCAGAGTCAGGTTGTCGAGGTCACCCAGCGCCTGCGCCCGCTCTATCCCGGCCAAGCGTCGCTGAGCGAAGGTGGCGGCCTGGGTGGCCCGGTTCAGCACTTCAAGCGCGCCACGATAGTCGATCAGTGCGCTGTTGGCGCGTGCGATAACTTGCGCCTGGGCCGCGACAAAAAGGGTTGCGGCCTGCGCCCGCCGAGCCCGGGCTTGGGCGATCGGTCCCTGATTTTGATTCATCAGCGGCAGAGTGATGACTGGCAGCAGCTCGAAGATGTTTTCATTCCCCTCCCAGGAGTAGCCGCCTCCCAGATTGACGTTTGGGTACTGGCGGGCAATCTCCAGCTTCAGCGCGGCGTCGTCGGCGGCGTATTGGGTCAGCAGACGGCGCAGCTGCAGGGAGTTTTGAAGCGCCAGGCGGCGCACACGCGCCGCGTCGAGCGCGATGGCGTGAGGGGGATGGTTAAAGCCGGGCCATGCCAAGTTCAGCCCGCGCAAAGCCTGCGCCGGGACGCCTATCGCTGCCGCCAGTTGGTTGCGTGCAGCGGGAATGCGGGCTTGCGCCTGGGCGACTTTGAGCTGGGCGTTGGCCAGGTTGGTTAAAGCAAGATCAACCGCAGGCGCGGCGATTTCGCCCGCCGCTGCCCGCTGTTGTATCAGGCGCGCGATTTGAACCGAGGCGGCCTGGTAGGCTCGCGCCAGATCCAAGTTGCGTTGTGAGATCAGTTCGGCTACCAGGGCCGAGCGCACCGCTTGGCGCACGCTCCAAGCCGCTTCGCCCACCCCCAGCGCGGCACCCTCGGCCAGCGCGCGTGCCCGAGCCAGGCGATAATCCCGCTTGCCGGCGGTCTCGATCGGGAAATCCAGCTCGGCCGCGCCGATCGCCCAGGGTGTAAAGGCGGGCGCCAGGGTCGCTCCGTATTGGGGGCCCAGCCCGATGCTGGGATTAGGCCGCTGGCCCGCCGTGATTATGCCAGCTGTGGCAACCGCCAAGTTGGCCTGCGCCAGGGCTAAAGTCGGGCTGTAGAAAAACCCCGCCAAGCTCAACCTGGTTAAATCCCAGTGCGATGGCGGACATGTGGCGTCACCCGGTGGGTTGGTAATATTGGTCTGCAGATAGCGGCACAGTTGCGGATTGCTCAAACTGCGCTGTGCCAAGTGGCGCGCACTCTGCGCCGGTTGCAGCGGGGCCGGCTGATAGCTGGCGCAGGCCCATAAACCGCAGGCGAGCAGAAAAGCCAGGTCAACCAGGTGCGATCGCATGGATTGCGGTCTCGTTGGCGCTCAGGCCGTGATCGCGAACAGCGCGTGCAACAGCGGCTCGCCGAAGATGGCGCCCAGAGTCAGGGCTGCGATCAGCAGGCCGCTCAATGCCATCGCCGGTATCCACTTGCGAAACCCAGGGGTTGTGGGCCACGCCGGTAACGGGAGCAATAGGCGCTGCACGCGCTGCTTGAGGCTGGCGGCCTCGCCGCTCAAGGCGGCTTGGCGATGGCTGCCGGCGCCCGCCAAGCGCGCACAGGCGACTATCACTTCGGCTAAGTCGCTGCCCTCCACTCCCGCCGCGCGAGCCTCCTCGTCGCGCGCCACTTCCAGTGCGTCCAGCCAGGCCTGCAGACGCCGGCGCGCCGGCGGCCAGGGCCATTGCAGGTCGGTGGCCAGTTGCGCCAGCCAGATGCGCAACGGATCACGATGGCGGGCGTGGGCACGCTCATGTTCCAGCGCGGCGCGGAGCTGGCGATCCGATAGCTGGCGGGCCAGATAGGGTGAAAACATAACCCGGGGCCGTACCAGACCGAAGGTTGCGGTGGTGAAATCATCCTGCGCGCAGAGAAGCGCACCGAGCGCGCGCAGCCCCGCCCGAAGCGCCAGCGCGGCGCAGGGTAGGCTCAGCGCGATTAGCCAGACCGAGACCTTCTCGGGCACTGGATCGCGTTCGCTCAAGGCCCACCCGCACAGCGCGGCGACCATTACCAGCGCGGGGCCCACCGGGACCCAGATCCGCCGCCAAGCGATTCGCTCCAGGGCCCGCGCGCTGGCCGTGCGCGCATCCGCGGCTGGCCACCATCCGCAGGCCAACATGGTTAGACCGCCCAAAAGAATGATCAGCATGGTCAGACAGGACTCACGTTCCATCTTGTGACCTCCGACGAGCGGCGATAATTGCCGCCAACTCATCGACTAGATTGGGATCGAGGGCTTCTACCGCGTCGACTAGACTGGCCACTGCCAAGCGCGGGCTAGGACCCAGCAGGCGGGTCAAGAAATTACGCGCGCGCGCGGCTTCGACTTGGGCACGAGCGGCGCGGGGACGGTAAATGAAGGCCGTGCCCTTGCGCTCGCGATCGATCAATCCCTTGATGTGAAGCCGATCCAGCACCTTGGCGGTGGTGGTGTACACCAAGCCCTGCGGCTCGCCTACCTGGGCGTGAAGATCACGCACCGAAGCGCTGCCCAATTCCCACAGCTTGGTTAAAATGGCGTACTCGAGGTCGCCGCCAGGCAGACGGAAGCTTCGACTTTTCATGGCTTGGTTATATGATACGACAAGTGTCGTAGTATGCAACTTGTTTTATGAGGCTGTGGCCTTGAACGTGCGCTGGTCGTGCAACCAGCCGGTCAAGAAGGGGATGCGCCTGGTACCTACGCGGGCTATTCTCGATCGGAGGTGCGGCTTTAAGGCGGGCAAAACTGCGTCATCAACTTCGAAGATTGGAGCTGGAGGATTATGAGTAAGATGCTGCTGCGCCTATGCCTACTGGCTCTGGCGGTCACCGTAGTCAGCCCGCTTGTCTGGGCGCAACCGACACCATCGGCGCAAGGTGCGGGCACCCTGCCCAACGACGTGCTGAATCCATTAATCGGCGAGCCGCAGCGCCATTTCGATCAGGCTTCGACGCTGTTTACGCGGGGTGACAACAGTGGGGCGGCGGCCGAGATTCGCGCGGCCGCAGCCTTGTTGCGCTTGGAATCACGGCGCGAGGGCTCCGTTCACAGCGGCCAATTGAGCACCGCCGCCGGTAATTTGGAACAGCTCGCCTCTCAAGTCGCCGCCGGTGACATCGCTTCGCGCGGCCAGCTCGATCTCGCTTTTGCCCGCGCCGATTTGGCCCTGGCAGGCCATTATCGCGAGTTGGCCGACCGCGCGCTGACCCGTCAACAACACGCCAGCGCAGGACGATGGTTGAAAGCGGCCAGTGACTATGTCGATGACGCCACGCATTGGAGTGGCCAACAGCCGCCGACAGCGCAGGCCCAGGCCGAGGATCAGATCCACGCGCTGGAGGCCAAGATTCGCAGTGGGGCCAACTGGAGCGCCAGCGAAGCCAAGAAAGGGGTGGGTTATCTCGGCGCGCAAATCCAGTATCTGGGCTCTCAGATGCAGCAGTTCGGCGCTCAGCCCGGCAGTACACCGTGAGCTTGATAGCGGCCTGCGGCGTAACCAGCATCGAGGGCGTTAGGGACGTGGAGGGACGTCGCCGGCGAGGGGTGACGCGGCGCCGATGAAGTTGTTTGGCAAGCGCCTGGGCCGTGCCAATGGCCGCCTTTGCCCTGTAGGTGCCGCTGCCGCTTCGGCCCGCGAATATCTGTTGATCAAATCGCGCCTGGTGATGGGCAGCGAAGAGGGAAGCGATATCGTGGTGCGCGACATCAGCGTGTCGCGCCACCATGCAATGCTTAGCTACCGTCTGGGCCGGCATACCGTAACCGATCTCGGTTCGACCAACGGCACCTTCGTCAACAATCGGCGCGTAACGGGAGCCACAACCGTGGGGCCGGGCGACGAATTGAGGCTGGGCACGGTCAGCTTCATTTTGGCCAATCCGCCCACGGCGACTGCGCCACGCGGCTTTTCGCCCTCCCGCGTGGTGGCAGTGACGGCGACCGTGCTGGCGTTTGCCGCAGGCTTCGCGCTCTCCCGCGCGCTAGATCGGCTGGGCGCGCCCGGCCGGGCAATCAGCCAGGCGCCAGGTTCGACCCAGAGCGTCCCGTCCGCTTCGACGCCACAGGTCGCTGCCAACAATCCCCCCGCTCCTGCGCCGCTCAGCGCGGCAACGAGCGCGCAGGCCTCACCCGAGCCCTCCAGCGCGGCGAACAATTCCAAATCTCCGCTGAGCGGTTTGGAAGGGTTAGTGGGCGATAAGCTGGGCGCCATCGCAGGGCTGGCCTCCCTGGTTCCCGGCTCGGGCAAGATGGCTGGCCATCAGGCGCCCGCCTTCACCCTGACGCAGCTGAGTGGCGGCACCACGTCGCTGGCCGCGCTGCAGGGCAAGACGGTCCTGCTCAATCTGTGGTCAATCCAGTGCGCGGATTGTCGCAAGGAGATGCCCACTTTGGAAAAACTCTCTCAGTTGGTGCGCACTCACCCCGATTTTCAGATTCTCGCAGTCGACGAGAAGGACTCGCCGGCGGCCGTTGCCAATTTCGTCAAGCAGCAGGGCTACGATTTTCCGGTTGCGCTTGATCCGCAAGGTCAGCTCAGCGCCAGCTATGGAAACGGAGCCGCTCTTCCCAGCACTTTGATCATCAGTCCCAAGGGCGTGATCTGGTGGGATTTCCAAGGAGCGTTGGATTGGTCCAATCCGCTGATGCAAATGGCGCTTAAGCGGTTTTTATAAACTGCCACCAGAGCCCCGGGAGCCGTCGCGAACCGCCGCCATTTGCACGCGAGCGAGGGCGTGGGCTATGGGTATTGCCAAGTCCAGCCCAGGCGTGAGGTCGATGGCCGCTCACATTCCCACCCCCGCCGAAATGATTGCGCGGGCTCAGTCGCTGGTAGGTAGGTTGCGCGAACGGTCGCAGCGATGCGAGGAATTGCGCCGCTGCCCTGAGGAGACGATCGACGATTTCGCCGCTAGCGGCATCCTGGCGATTTGCCGGCCAGCGCGCTTCGGCGGCTACGAACTGGGGTGGGATGTGGTCTGCCAGGTCGGTCAGACCCTGGCCCGCGGTTGCGCCGCGCAAGCCTGGGTTGCCAATATCTTCAGCGATCATAACCAATTGCTGGCCTCCTTCGATCCGCGCGCCCAGGAGGACGTTTGGGGTGCCAATCCCAACGCGCGCATTTGCGCCAGTATCGAGCCCGCGGGCCAAGCCCGACCGGTACCCGGTGGGGTGATTTTTTCCGGCCGCCATCGCTACCTGAGCGGGATCGATCACGCCACTTGGGCAATTTGCGGCGGTTTCCTGCGCGTCGACGGCCAACCCCCGCAGCGCTGCTTTTTCCTGCTGCCCAGGGCCGCGGGCACGCTGATTGACGATTGGCAGGTGGTCGGGCTTTCCGGCACTGGCAGCAAGAGCCTGGAGCTCAAGGATGTCTTCGTGCCTGCTCATCGGGTGGTGGACGCCGATGCGGCCGACAGCGGCGCTTCGCCGGCGCTCGATTCCCACAGCGCGGCCGTCTTCCGCATGCCGCGGATGCCGATCGTGGCCACCGGTTTCGCCGCGCTAGCGGTGGGGGTTGGCGACGCGATGCTGGAGCAATATCAGAAGGTGATGCAAACGCCGCGCAGCAGTTCCACTGGCTTTGCCATGCCCCATATGGGCACTGAGATGACGGCCGGAGTCGCGGCGGCGGAGCTGACCGCTGCGGGGCTGGCATACCTGAACCCCCTGCGCGCGGCGCTGGAACCCGTGGAAAGGGGCGAGATGCCTTCAACCGATCAGCGCTTGCGGGTGCGGGTCAATTCGGCCTTCGCGGTGCAATTGGCGCTGGCGGCCGCGCAGCGACTGTTTAATGGCGCTGGCGGCCGGGTATTGTTCAGCAACAATCCGATGCAGCGTCAGATGCGCGATCTTTACGCGATCGCAGCTCATCGTGCGCTCAATTGGGATGCCGCGACAGCCGCCTACGGCAGCCATCTTTTGGCCACTGCGTCGGAAAAAACTTCCTGACTGGATAGCCCTGGAGTCATCTCACAGCGTGCAGAGTCCAGCTAGGCGCAGTCTTAATCTAGCGTCAGGTGGGAACGGCGGCGGCGCCCTCTTCCAACGCCGGCATCGATTGTCCGGCCGGGTAGCGATACGGCCCCAGCGGTGCAAACAGGGCGATGGCGACCAGCAGGGCGGCCTGGAACCAGACAAAAGCCGGCCCGTAGGAGTGGTACCAGTTGTAGGAGTGAGTGGCCAAAAAGGGACCCACCCCGTTGGCGCCGGCAAAAAATCCGAACATTACGCCGTAGATGGTGCCGTAGGCCTTGAGGCCAAAGTAGCGAGTAACCAGAAAAGCCATCAGGTTGACCTCGGCGCCCACCGCCAGGCCGCACAGCAGGGTGCCCACGATCGGCACCAATCCGCCGCTGCCGCGGCCGAGCAGCGCGATGCCGGCGATGGGGAAGAGATAGAAGCAGATCGAGACGTAAGGGCCGAAGAATCGGTCCAGGCACCAGCCCGAGATCACCCGGCCGGCGATCAGTGCTAATCCCGCCACCCCCAGGATCGAGGCCGCGGCTTGCATACTCATCCCTCGATCGGTGAGTAGCGGCACCAGTTGCGAGAGGGTCCCGTTGATGGCCGCCACGCCCAGAAAAAAGGCCACCGTCAAAGCCCAAAAGCGCCAGGAATGCAGGATGGCGTCGCGGGCGCTGACTCCAGGCAGGTCGGGGCTTCGGCGCTTGGCCGCGCGGGCGGTGCCGTAGGCGGCGGGTTCGCGCACGAAGATCGCCACCGGAACCCAGGCGATCAGCAGCATGCAGACTCCCAGCCATACAAAGGCCTCGCGCCAGCCATAATGGCTAATCAATAGGGCGGTCAGTTGAGGGACTACTGCCGCGCCCACGCCTACTCCGCCCATCGCAACTCCTAGGGCTAGGCCGCGTTCATGATCGAACCATTTGGAGACTACCGCGGCGTAGGGTACCGGGGACTGTGCGCCGCCGAAAACCCCCGATAGGGCGAATAGTAGATAAATCATCGCGGCCGAAGAGGTCATCAGCGAATATGAGGCCACGCCCATCGCATACAGTGCGATCCCCGGCATAAGCACTCGGCGCGGTCCAAAGCGGTCGACCAAGGCGCCGACCACCGGATTGGCCAGGGTACCGACCGCAGTGGTAATCAGCAGCGCCGATCCCAGCAACCCGCGGCTAATCCCCAACGCCTGCGAGACTGGTTTGAGGAAGACGCCAAAGGCGAAGATGTTGATTGGACCGGCGCTGACGATCAGCCCAAACGCCGAGGCGACGACCACCCACCAGCGATTGGCAAAGATGCCATAGTCCTCCCCTGCCGCGCGGCCCGCGCGGCTCATAAGTGCAGCACGCGCTCCGCGTTGAGATGGGCCACCTTCTCCAGGTCGGCCGAGCTAATCGGCAGTTGGCGCAACCAGTCGGTCCCGGCGCGATTGGATTCGTAGGGCCAATCGACCGAAAACATGATGTTGTCGGCTCCCAGCGCCAGCAAAGTGCAGACAAAGGCGGGAGTGAAAAAGTTGCCGCTGGTGGTGACCAGCAGATTGTCGCGCAGATATTGTGCCGGCCGTTTTTTCAACCCCCGTCGCTTGGCCTGGAAGCGGGTGTGGTCGTCGAAGCGATGGAGCCAAAAGGGCAATCCTTCGCCGAGGTGGCCCAGAATGATTTTAAGCTCGGGGAAGCGGTCAAACAGGCCAGCGGAAATCAAGCGCATGAAATGGGTGCAGGTGTCCATCGCAAAGCCCCAGGCGGCCAGGGCCAATTCGTCGTAGCCGGCGAAGTAGGTCTTCATCACGGTAGGATGGGGGAATGTCGGATGGAGATAGATCGGTACCCCATGAGCCTGAGCGCACTCGAAGATCGGCCAGAACTTCTGGTCATCGAGATACTCACCGCGCGCGTGGCCGTTGATCATCGCGCCTTTGAAACCCAGGCGGCTGACCGCGCGCTCCAATTCCTTGGCCGCGGCCTGTGGCTCGGCGGTGGGCAGCGCGGCGAAGGCTGCCAGCCGCGTGGGATGAGCGCTGACCGCGGCGGCCATCCGATCGTTGGCGTCTGTCGCCATCGCGATCGCGGTGTCGGCGGCAAAGCCTTGGCAGCCGGGCACCGTTAGCGACATCACCTGTAGATCGATACCCGCGGCATCCATCGCGGCTATCCGTTTTGCTCCCAACTCGTCGAGTTCGGCGAAAATGTCGATTCCGAACTCGGCTCCGCGCTCTTCTAGGCTGCTGGTACGTTGGCCGCGCGGCGGTAACATTTGATTGTGCATCGGCGTGCTGATGTGATCTTCGAGGGTTACAATCCTCACGCGCGGTCCCTCCTGGCGGCGGCTTTGGTTAGCTGCGATTAGGATTTTGCGCTATCGCGCAGAACGCTACTGCGAGTGCGATAAAAATGCCAGCATTGGCGTCCTGATCCTCACAGGGCGCGTGAACCGCGGAGAGGAAGTGGCTGAGTGAGCGCATTGTAGCGCGACCCCGAGCGCGGTATCGTGACCCTGTGGGCAAGAGCGTCGGCACACGTATTAGTCCGCTAGGCCCTGGAGTGTGGGAAACCGATGGTTAGCGTCCGGCAATCCACCCTACCGATGCTGTTTATCTCACATGGAGCCGCCGCCGAGGCACTAGCTGAAGATCCCTTTATCGACGCCTTGCACCAAGTAGGGCGTAGCATTCCCACCCCAGCCGCTATCGTGGTTATTTCGGGCCATTGGTGGGAGCCCGGCCCGAGCCAGCTCACCGCAAGTTTGAAACCCCCGACCATTCACGACTTCTCGGGCTATCCGCCACCCTTTTACCGCCTGCGCTATCCTGCGCCAGGCGATCCTGCGCTCGCCGCCCGTATCGCGGCCTTGCTGGAGGCGGGAGGCGAAGCCGCGGGGATCGAGCCCGAGCGCGGGTTGGATCACGGGGCCTGGATTCCGCTGCGCGCGCTCTATCCCAACGCCGATATTCCGGTGCTTCAGCTGTCGATTCCGGCCGGCCGCGACCCGCGCCAATTGGCCCGTATCGGCAGGCTGCTGGAGCCGTTGCGCGGGCAAGGGGTGCTCTTAATCGGGAGCGGGGGCAGCGCCCACAATCTCTTTCTGCGCCGGCGGGAAAAAGAAGTGCCGCCGATGGCCTGGGCGGAGCAATTCGATCGCTGGTTGGCCGACCGCCTGCTTGCTGCGGATAGTGAGGCTATTTTGGACTTCCAGCGGCGGGCGCCTCACGCGGCCTTGGCGGTGCCGACCCCCGACCATTTTGATCCCTTGTTCTACATCCTGGGCGCAATGGCCCCCGGGGAGCGGGTAAGCAGGCTTTACGAGGGGATTTTCTATGGCTGCCTGTCCAATCAGACCTTTCTCTTCGAGCCGCCGCCGTCCGCTAGGTGACCTCGTTGCCTGAGCCGTAGACCCGCCGGCTGGGGTTTTCAGTGAAAATTAAATCTGACAAGCTACCAGCCGCGTATCTCAGCCGAACAAGCGGTGGCCGATCCAATCCAGTCCGAGCTGTCCGATCATGAGTTGATCGGCAAAATCGCGGCGCGCGACACCGCAGCGCTGCGGACGCTCAACGCACGCTACGCCAGGATGCTCACCGCGCTGGCTTGGCGGTTTTTGCGCAGCGAAGAAGATGCCGAGGAGATCGCGGCCGATGTCTTGTGGCAGGTCTGGCGTGAAGCGGGTAATTTCAACCCCAGCCGCGGTACGCCGGCGGTGTGGCTGATTACCATCGCGCGCAGCCGCTGTTTGGACCGCTTGCGCGCGATCAAGGCGCGTTCCAAGACCATGGCGGCCGACGATCCCGAGCCCGTACCTGAGCCGGCCGCGCAACTCGAGCGCGGCCGGCGCTCCCAAGTAGTGCGCACCGTCCTGGCGGGCTTGCAGCGTAGTGAGCGCGACACCTTGGAACTGGCCTACTTTTCCGAGCTTTCGCAAACCGAGATTGCCGCCCGACTGGGAGTTCCGCTAGGCACCGTCAAGACCCGAATTCGCAGTGCTCTGACCAGGATGCGTCAGGCACTGGCGGGGCGGGACGTGTAGCATGGAGCATCAGGATTACAAAGACCTGTTGCCGCTGGCCGCGGTCGACAAGCTGGAGCCACAAGAGGCGCGGGATCTAACCGAGCATCTGAGCGCCGGTTGCGCCGAATGCCAAGCCGAGTTGGACGCCTTGCGCGAGGCCGCCGCCGCAATGGCCTTCGCTCTCGATCCCGCGCAGCCAAGCGCCGAACAGCGGGTGTGGCGGCGTGTGGCCGCGCGCCTGGAGCCCCAGACTGCCGCTCCTCGGGTTGGCTTGGCGCGCCGAGCAGGTGTGACGCGCGGCTGGCGCTGGGTTAGCGCCGCATTGGCGGCTGGCTTGGTTGGAGTCGTGGTTTACGCCGGAGTTATCAGCCGACAGCTTGCACAAATGCGTGGGACTAGCCAACTTCAGAGCGCTCGCATGGCCCAGATGCGCTCGCAATTGGCGTCGGCGCGTGATGCAGTCGCCACGCTGCAACAGGTGCTGGGCGAGCGGGTCCGCATGGAGCAGGTGCTGACCGCGCCCGACCTGCAATTGACCCGCTTGCAGCCGCTTTCTCCCAACCGCGGCGGCGGGGCTCTAATCGCGGTTAGTCAGCGCAACCATGCGGCACTGATCCAGGCCTCGGGCTTACCCCGCACCCCGCCCGGAAAAGCCTACGAGGTATGGTGGATTACCCGCGAGCACGGGCCGCTGCCCGCCGGCCTGTTTCGGGTCGGGCAATCGGGCCCGGTAGTGGCGCCGGTGGCCATGCCGCCTTCAGATCAGCACGTGCTTTTGAGCGCGGTCACGCTGGAGCCCGCGGCTGGCGTCAGCAAACCCAGCGGTCAGATGTATCTCAAGGGCGCACCCACCTAACAGCGCCCTGAATGGCGCGGCGACCTTCGCTGCTAGACGGGGTACTTTCCCCAAGGCTGCACCGGCCTGTCGCGCCACATCTGTCGATTGTTCTACTACATCCGCTACATACAAGGCTGCTGGAAGACCCTGGGTTTCCGCCGGCGCCATCAGACGGGGCCGCGGAAATGTCAAAAATAAGTCTTATCCGGCAATCCGTTTCTTCTTCCGCTCCGTATCTTGGCCATCACTAACCCGGGAGGGAGAAGATCAATGAGGCTTCGAGATGGCATCTTCAGCGCTGCGCTGGCGAGTCTTTTAGCGGTGGCACTGGCGGCCTGCAGCGGTTCGGACTCGGCGAGGGCCCAGGCGGTACCCACCGCAACCCCGGCTAGCCTGGCAGCCAACCAAACCCTCGGCTTCGGCGCGGGTCAAGTGCTCACTTTCACCTATACCATGAATTATGACTGCGTGGACGAACCCACCGACGACCTCAACTTCAACGGCATCCTGGCCCAGTCCGATCCGGGCGAATTTCAGACCCAGATCTGCCAGGCGGCGATTCAACCCACGATCGATCCCAGCGGCGCTTCAACCACCCAAACTGAACCCATTTACGTCTTAATTCCGATGTTCTCAGTGGATAACGATCAGAATCCGGCCGACGCCATGGCGTGTCCCCCTGGGGTTCGCTCCACGACTCTATGCGGCTCGGCCTTGGGCAGCACTCTGATCAAACTGTTCGGCGCGATTCCCGAGGGGTTCAAGACCAAGCCGCTGGTCTATACCCAATGCCCGACCCCAGGCGAAGCGCCAGGCACCTGCACGATGCATTCCTCGACCGTGGATCTGGGGCCTGCCCTGGTCGCGTTGGGCAAGCTCCCTGCTCCGGCCACCAATGTGTTCGTGCCCACTCCCAATCATAGCCACGTAATCGACAACACCGAGCTGAACGACCCGGCAATCTGGTGGGAAGTCAAACCGGTTCTGGTGACCTCGCCCAACGAGTGGCCGCCGGCCGACGGCAGCACTGGAATCACCTCGACCGAGGAGTTGGACGCGGCGGAAAAAGCGGGCAGCGCAATCGAGGTACCGTCCAATTTCTTCCTGTTCTTCTCTTCCAAGACGATGGCAGGTATGTAGCTCGCCTGCGCAAGTTGCGGGCAGGCGCAGGCGAAGGGGGGAAGGGCGACCCGCACCCGTCGCCAGCGGGCGCCTGCCCGTAACCATTCAACTGAGCAATCTTTTCAGCTGAGCAATCTTTCTGTCCGATTAAAGCCTGGGTAGCGGGCGCCAGTTAAAGCAGGTTGCTTTGGATGATATCGACGCCGCGCAGCCGATCGACGACATAAATCAGCCCGCGATCGTCGATCGTCACGTCATTGGCGCAGACCCGGTCGCATCCCGGCTGCAGGTCGGGCAGATAATGGCCGACCTCGTGCGGCGTGTAGGGATCGGAGATATCCATCAGGCGCAGTCCCTGGGCGAACCAGGCAAACGGGATGACGTCGCCCGCCAGCCGCTCGGTAGGCTGATGGCAGCCCGTCATATCGGGCTGTGGTGAGCCGTCGCGATCTACGCCCGGGACATGAATCGAGCTTATCGGGAAAGGTTGGCTCTCGTGGGTAATATCGAACACCCAGGCGAAAGAAGGGGCAGCCGGCCGCAGCTTGAGCACATCCTCGTTGGCCACCACCGCGACGCGGCGTCCTTTGAGCGGATGGGGTATGGGCAGCACGGTATGGGTGGGCCAGGGGAAGGCCGGCTCGACGTTGAACTGCCCGACCATGCGCGGTCGGCTCATGTCCTCGATGTCCAGGATAAACAGGCCGTGATGCCAATAGCTAACATACAGCCGGTTATCCAGCCGCAGCGGATGATGGCAGCGCGGCGGCACGCCATCGCCCCACGGATATTGTTCGCCCCCGGCTTTCCATTGGCCCGGAATCCACCACCGGCCTACTTCCAAAGGTCGGCTGGGGTCGGCCAGGTCAAGGATCATCATGATATTGCCGATATAGCCTTCGACCGTGGGCGAGATATAGGCGTAGCGGCCGTCGAACGAGTAGCGGTGGACCCCGCCGCCCTCGGTCTTCCATTTGGTGATAAGTTTGGGTGCGCCCGGGCGGCTGACGTCATAGATCCCCAGCCCGCCCCCGAACTCGGGGTTGGCTTTGCCGGCCCGCTCGTGGTTGACCACCATCACGCCGCCTTCGGCGCGCACCTTGTGCGAATGCCAGCCCTCGGGAATCTCTACCGTGGCCAGCAAGCGTGGCCTAGCAGGATCGGAGACATCGACGATGGAGGTGCCATGGGGACTGCTCATGTGTCCGATATACATGGTTGTGCCGTCCAGCCAGACCTGGCCACCACCCGGGCAATCGAAATGCCCCACCAAGCGACAGTTAGTGCTGTCAGCCATCGCCAAACCTCCTTGCACGTGCGTCGCCGGATCAAGCCGGTGAGTAGAGTTTCTTCATAGCACGGGAGCTTGACTGCGTGGGAGCGGGAAAGCGGCCGAATTAGGGTTCGATGGAGAGCCCGGCGGCTGTAGTTTCTGCGAAAGTTCCTTTTCTCTTGGCCTTTTGCGAAAGGCCAGATATCACGCCCTGAAATTGGGGCTGGTCGGGTGAGCAACTGAGTGTGGGCGTTGCACTTTGGCAACCAGCGTGCGGTCCTCGCGCCAAATCTCGCGGCAAATTCTTCCCAATAGCGGCGGTATAAAATTTGCGTCGTGCCCGGGTGCGCTGTTCCCCCAGACAGCGCCATCCCCCAAGCGGAATGGCTGGGCTGCCGCTGCTGACGGTATCCCCCAAACCGGCAGCGCCAAGGGCGCGCGGCCCAGCCATTTCGCGCTCACTCTCGCTCAACCGTGATTCGCTGACCACGCTCCCGCGCCGCGAAATGCCTCGGGTCGAAACGAACAAGGCAAAGCCGCGCGAGCACGATTGAAACCCGGCAGAATTGCCCGATAAAAAGCGTTGCCGAGCAAATTGAGGATTGCTTGCTAAGTATTGCTGTGGGGCCGGCCGATGGGACCCGACGGGCTGGTCTCAGTGGCTACTTGGCCTTGGTGATTGGAAAGATTATCGATGCTCAAGTCGGCGTCGCTCAAATACAACCGATATGGCACCGGCGCTGCGCGATCGAAATAGGCGACATCGCTATGCCTGAGCCAACCAGGCGTTGGTTCATAGTGCGCTGCAGGTAGCTGGTCGGGATATGTCGGCGACAAAAGACCCGCCAAAAATCGCCAACAAAACCACCGCCATCGCAGTGCTCCAAAGCAGCGTGCGCGGAAGCTCGCATAGTGCAGCCCATTCGCGCTGGCGCCACGAACTCCCGCGACTCCTTAACTGGTTGTTCATTACAATTCTTGCGACCACGTCTCCTAACTCTCATGGTAGCGCGGCAAGCGGGCGGCGGTGCGGCGAAAGCTATCTCAATGAGTCACTGTGGCAGAACGAGGGCGCGGCTGCACATTACTTCTGGCGCTCAAAGCGTTGAGATACGTGCCGTCTGCTAAAAAAGCGTAGTCAAGCGCTGAGGGCGGGAGCCGCCGTGTCCCAACCTTCGCGAGGCAAGGCCGGGCTCGCCCTTAGGTGCCAAGCGGTGCGCGACTCCTCAAAATCTCGCTTAACCTGGCACAAAGATTCGCGAGACGACTAGAAGATGCGGCGCGACCAGCACAAATGACGTACACGATCGCACCACTCGCAATCGCCAGCCAAATGTAAATGCCCCTCAATGACCGCCACCAGACCGTCACGGGGCTGAACTTGTTGGCCATGCGGAAAGTGACGGGCCTGTAGTTTGTCGCCATTATAGCACGCCATTAGATAACGATCGGGCTCGAAGCCTGCCAATTCGCCGGAATACATCGAAGGCCTCCTCTTTCTCACGCTGGTCCAATCCGGTCGCCTTTTACACTGCCCCGAGCGACCCCATTAATACCGCTCAACAAAGGCTAATATAGCTAACTCCGGCGTCTACTAACTGTCAAGGGTAACTATGCACGCCTAATGCATGGCATGATGGCTCCGTGCGTGGGGCGGCTTATTGGCGGTTGGGATCGGCGGGCGCGAGGCTGCTGCCCAGGGCAAGTTCCGTACTGCGCGCAGCGAAAGCCTCACGCAGCAGGGCCATTGCGGATTGCGCCATGACTTGGCGGGCGGCCGCCTGACTGAAACGATGGACCACACGCAGATTCTCCCACGACGGCCAACAGCAAACTGTGTGCAGCGCGGCGATCAGCTCTTTTCGCTTGGCGGGCAGCAGGCGGTAGATCTCTGGGGTCACGACCTCGGCAATAGCGCCGATGGTGTCGCGGCGGGCACGACGCAGCGAGGCCGCGACGAGAGGCATGGAATACTCCAGGACACAGCCGGCACGGCGAAAGGGCGTCATCGCTTCCAACATGCGAGTATGGCGCTCGACGAAGGCTAAAAAGCGTGCGCCCAGTGGCAGCGAGTAATCGATCGGCTGGGCCATCATGCGCTGGGATTCGGTCAGCAGTTGCTGGATGACGGCTTTGCGCAGGGAGTTGGCGTCGTGAAAGTGCTTAAAGAGGACCCGGAGTGAAAGCCCGGCCCGCCGCGCCACCTCGACCGTAGTGGGCAAGGGAATGCCCTCGCGCATCAGATCTGTATGTGCGGCGATAATTTGAGCTTTGATCTGTTCTCGAATGCGCTTTCCGCGCAGCGTCCGTCCGTCCATCGAAAACCGCGTGCGGCGACCTGTAGATCGCATCGCCTGGTTCGAGCCTTTGACTTTAGCTCAGGGCAGGATTGTTACAAACACCGGATGGGCTAGGCCGGTGGAAGCGCCCGTTAGCACCGCGCTGGGGGCGATCGCGCCGTTGCCCCTGACCGGATAGCTGGTGATGCTCGTTAAATTCACCACGTATATGGAACCGGCTCCCACGGCCACTCCCACCGGCTGGTTCAGGCCGCTGCCCGTACCATAAATGGTTTGCGAGGGGGCCAAGTTGCCGTTGATGCCCACCGGGTACACGTTAAGGGTGAAACCCAACTGGTTGGTCACGTACAGATTGCCGCCGGCCAGGGCCAGCCCGGCGGGGCCATTAAGACCGGTATTGCTGCCAGCGATCGCGCTGGCGGGAGCCACGTTGCCGGAGCTGTTGGCTGGAAAAATATCCACCGCGCCGCCGTTGGTATTGCCCACGTAGAGGTTACCGCTGGCGTCGATCGCGATCCCGGTGGGGAAGTTAAGCCCGGTGGAGGAGCCGGCGATCAGGGTGCTGGGCGCGATATTGCCATTGGCACCAACCGGAAAGGTCGCGACGCTGTTATTACCGGCGTTGACGACATAAATCGTGCCGTTGGCAACCGCCAGACCCATCGGTTGATCCAGCCCAGTGTTGTTGCCGCTGATCACGCTCATCGGAGCGGTGTTGTTATTACTGGCGGGAGGGTAGACCGTGATCGATGCGGCCGCGCTGGCGCCGCCCAGGTTGGCCACGTACAGCCGCCCGCTGGAGTCGAAGGCCAGCCCGGTAGGTCCATTGAGTTGAGTAGAATTGCCGGCCAGAATGGCGCTAGGAGCGACATTGCCACTGGCGCCCGCCGCATAGAATGTGACGCTGTTGGCGCTTTGGTTGCTCACCGCCAGCGCCGAGCCCAACGCACTGGTGCTACTTCCGCTACCGCATCCCGCCAACCATCCCAAGGCCAGGAGCAACAACCCCAGCCGACATGCCCAAAAAAAGCGTATTGAGTTTTCCATCGGCGATAGCCGCTTAACCTAGCAGCCGGGAACAGCCGCGAGCAACCTGAGGGCGCCCAACGCGCGTGAGCGCGATCGGCCAACTCCACGGGTGCGGCTTTTGTCGGCTGGACGTCTGTCGTACTATCCTACCGTGGGGTCGGGGCCTGGATTTTTGCTGAGGTCAAAAAACGCCGAGGTGCAAAAATGGAATCGCCCGCAGGTCATCCTCCGATGGGAGAGCACGACTGGCACTCAGCCGAGTATGTAGCTGAATGGATCGCGCGTGACGTCACGCGCGACGATGAGCGGCGGCCGTTGCTGGCACGAATGCTAGCGCTGGCTCCTTTCCCGACCGATGCAGCCCTGGAAGTGCTGGACGTTGGGGCCGGGTATGGCTTGGTCACCGAGGAGGTTTGCCGCCGTTTTCCCCACGCGCGGGTGACGCTGCAGGATTACTCCGCGCCGATGTTCGAGCAGGCACGCGCCCGCCTTACCGCTCATGCCGCTAAAATCCGCTACGTGCTGGCGGACTTGACTGACCCCGCCTGGAGTTCCCGGGTGGGTGGTCCCTTCGACCTAGTCGTCTCCGGGCTGGCCATTCACAATCTGCGGGCGCCGGCCGCGATGAGTGCGGTCTATCGCGCGATTCATGGAGTTCTCAAGCCCGGCGGACTGTTTCTGGATTACGACTTGGCGGGCTTGGCTCCAGGGGGTATCGACGCCCATCTGCAATGGCTGGAGCAGGCGGGCTTTCGACACTGTGAGGCACCTTGGCGACACGACCAGTCGCCAGCCGCAATCCTGGTCGCCAGCAAATAGCTGGAGACGCGGTGCGAGCCGCTGGGCCCGCACCGGTCCCATTTCAATCGAATTTGCCAATGCGCCGGCCAGACTTTGTGCCCTGCCCGCTCAGCGCAGGCCAAGGCCATAAACGCAAGCCAGTAGTCCGAGCGAACTGGGCTTCTCGTTGCGGCTCAGTCGGCGCTATTGAGCAAGGAGGACCAGCGCGCCAGTGGTGGCGCGGCTCTCCAGCGCACGATGGGCCTCGGCAGCCTGGGCCAGGGGATAGCGCGCGGTGATGGGAACCGAGAAGATCTTGCGCCGCAGCGCGTCGAAGACCGCTTCCACGGCGGTGTCGAGCTCCGCGCGCGTGGCGATCCAGGCCGGTAGCGTGGGACGTGTGACGATTAGCGCTTTGCGGTGCAGGCGTTGCAGGGGCAAGGGCTCGACTTGGCCTGAGGCAGTGCCGTAGTTGATTGCCATTGCGCGCGGCCGCAGGCATCGCAGCGAACCGGCGAAAGTGTCGCGCCCCACGCTGTCGTAAACCACGTCCACCCCTTTACCGCCGGTCAGATCCATCACCCGCTCGACAAAGTCTTCTTGGGTATAGACGATGGGATGGTCGCAGCCCAGGCCGCGGATCAATTCGGCCTTGGCCAGCGTGCTGACGGTGCCGATCACCGTGGCACCCAGATATTTCCCCCATTGGCAAAGGATCATCCCGACTCCGCCCGCCGCGGCGTGGACCAGGATGGTGTCGCCGGGCTGGACGCGGTAGAGCCGCCGCAAAAGGTATTCGGCGGTCAAGCCGCGCACCATCGCTGCCGCCACAGTTTCGTCGTCGAGGTCGGGCGGGGGTTTGACCAGTCGATCGGCCGCGATTACCCGCTCGCTTGCGTACGATCCGATCGGCCCCGGATAGGCCACCCGGTCGCCTTCTTTAAATCCGCTCACGCCGGGGCCCAGCGCGATCACCACACCGCCACCTTGGATTCCCGGGATGAGAGGCAGGGGCGGAGAGTCTTCTTCACCGAACTGACCGGTGCGCTGATAGATGTCGGCGAAGTTGACCCCGATTACGGTATGGCGCACGACGACCTCGCCCGCCGCCGGGGGGCGCAGTTCCAACTCGTGGTATTGCAGGACTTCAGGCCCGCCGTGGCGCTGTACGACGATTGCGGTGGCCAAAATTCGCTCCCTGGGATGCAGCCTGGTCAGGCCAGGAGTGCGTGGGCCAATTCGCCCGGGGCAATACGCAGCCCCAGATAGAAGGTTCCAAACGCGGCGTAAGCGGCGCTGGCGCTGTCAAAGCGCATCTCGTAGATAAGCTTTTTGAAGACCAGGGGGTCGTCGGCGAAAAGATCGACGCCCCATTCCCAATCATCCAGGCCGATCGATCCGGAAATTATCTGAGTTACCTGACCCGCGTACTTGCGCCCGATAAGCCCGTGGTCGTGCATCAGTTCCTGGCGTCGCGCGATGGGCAATTCGTACCAATTGCGTTGCTCGCCCCGGCGCTTGTCCATTGGATAAAAGCACAGGTAGCGGCGCTGGGGGATGGGGGGCGACAACCGCCCGGCCATCAATTCGCGCAAGCGCGCGCGCTCGGCGCTCACCCGCTCGCTCCATGGCGGACTGCCGGGGGCGATCCCCTCCCGCGCCAGGGCTTGGTAGAGCTTGAGTGAAGCTTCGTACAGCCCGAGTTCCACTACCGATAGGTAAGAGCCGGCGTATTCGCACAGATCCGCCAGCGCCAGCCCCTGCCATTGGCGCTCGGCCTCCTGGAGGGCCGCGAAATCAGGGCGGAAATGGACCAGCATCAGATCGCCCTTGTGGCCGAGCAGGGAAAACAGGGCACTGGAGCCGGAGGCGGTTTGTGCCAACAGGGTTTCGGCTTGGGCGCATGCTTGGCGACGGATCTGGGGATCAAGCCTTTTCCAGGCCGCCCAGTTAACCCGCACCATCTGATGCAAAATCGCTGCCCCGTCCAGGGTCAGCGGCTCGGGTGGCAGCGCTGTTTGCGCACCGCCTGGGGCTGTTTTGGCTTCGCTCATATCAGTGCGCTGCCTGCGTCGGTTGAGCCCGCGACGAAAGCAAGTTGCCTTAATTAGCGGTTGTCGGGTACGACCACGAAGACCGCGGCCGCCACCACCGTGGTCCACAGACCGTCACGATCGCCGATCGCGGATTGGGTAACGTTGCGGGTGGTGACGATTTTGTCCGACATCCGCCAAATATCCTTGCGCTCGTCGTAACCCACGTTGGGATCGAAGTCCACACCCAGAATCGTGGCCAGCATCGAGGCCGCCAGATCCTCGGCATAGTCGCCCGCCTTCTGCTCGGTTTCGCCGTAGCTGTGATGCTCAGACAAGTAGCCGTACTGGGAGGGATTGGCGGGAATCGCCAGCCCGACCGAGGCCGCCATCAACCGGTGGGGTTCGTTAGTCGCGTTGTCGTGCATCACCGTATACACGATCTGGCCGGGGGTGAGGTACTTCAGCCCTTCTTGTTGCGGGATGAGCCGGCAGTTGGGCGGAAAGATCGAGCTGACCCGCACCAGGTTGTACTCGGCAATGCCGGCGGCGCGCAACGCTAACTCAAAGGAAGTGAGCTTCTCGCGGTGCTTGCCCACGCCTCTGGTCAGAAAGACTGCGTTGCCGACTGGCCCCATGCTGGTTCTTCTCCCCTTGCGATTGAATTCTATGATGAATGCGAGGGCGCGCTCTCGCAATAGAGGAGCGGATTAAAACTCCCGCCCCGGACGATATTCGCCAAATACCGCGCGCAAAGCGTCGGCGATTTCACCCACCGTGGCCAGCGCGCGCACCGCCTCCAGAATCGCGGGCAGCAGATTGTCGCCCGCCCGGGCGGCGCGCTCGACTCCAGCCAACGCGCGCGCGGTCGCGACGCGGTCGCGCCCGGCGCGCAACTGCGCCAAGCGCTCATGCTGTTTTTGCTCCAACTCGGGATCGACGCGCAGGACCTCGATCGGCACTTCCTCGTGACTGCGATACCGGTTGACTCCGACCACGACGCGCTGACCGCTTTCGATCTCGCGCTGGTAGCGATAGGCCGCGTTTTGAATCTCGCGCTGCAGGTATCCTTGCTCGATTGCCGCCACCGCGCCACCCAGCTCGTCGATTCGCGCAAGGTAGTGCAATGCCTGGGCTTCCAAATCGCTCGTAAGCCGCTCCACGAAATAGGAGCCGGCCAGCGGATCGACGGTGCTATCGACCCCGCTCTCGTGCGCGATTACCTGTTGGGTGCGCAGGGCGAGCAGGGCCGAGGCCTCAGTCGGCAGCGCCAGCGCCTCGTCCTTGGCGTTGGTGTGCAGCGATTGCGTTCCGCCCAAAACCGCGGCCAGCGCTTGCAGGGTCACCCGCACCACGTTGTTGTCGACCTGGTGAGCGGCCAGCGTCATGCCAGCGGTCTGGGCATGAAAGCGTAAGGCCATCGAATGAGCCAGGCGGGCGCCAAAACGCTGCCGCATGATTTGGGCCCACATCCGGCGCGCGGCGCGAAATTTGGCGATCTCCTCGAAGAAATTATTGTGGACGTTGAAAAAGAACGACAGGCGCGGCGCGAAGCTATCCACAGCCAGCCCCGCCGCTAGCGCTGCTTCAACGTAGGCGATGGCGTTGGCCAGAGTGAAGGCCAACTCCTGGGCCGCGGTCGAGCCAGCCTCGCGGATATGGTAGCCGGAAATCGAAATGGGGTTCCAATTGGGCACCTCGCGGCTGGTGAAGCCGAAAATATCGGTAATCAGCCGCATCGAGGGGCGCGGAGGATAGATATAGGTGCCCCGCGCGACATATTCCTTGAGGATGTCATTCTGAATCGTGCCGTTGAGCTTGCTCCATGCCACCCCGCGCCGCTGCGCCACCACCAGGTAGAGAGCCAGCAGGACGGCGGCGGTCGCGTTAATCGTCATCGAGGTCGAGATCCGGTCCAGCGGCAGTCCCTCCAGCAGCTGCTCCATGTCGGGCAGCGCACTGATCGCCACTCCGACCCGGCCCACTTCGCCCTGGGCCAGCGGATGGTCGGCGTCACGGCCCATCTGAGTGGGTAGATCGAAGGCGACCGATAGGCCGGTCTGTCCCTGCTCGAAGAGGAAACGGTAACGGCGATTGGCCTCCTCGGCGGTGCCGTAGCCGGCATACTGGCGCATCGTCCACAGCCGCCCGCGATACATCGTGGGCTGAACTCCGCGGGTGAACGGGTATTGGCCGGGAAACCCGAGGTCGCGCAGGTAGTCGAACTCGCTCAGATCGGTCGGGTCGTACAGCCGATGCACCTCCAGGTCCGAGCTGGTGGTGAAGCGTTCGCGTCGCTCGCCGCTGCGCGCTAGGGCCGGCTCCAGCACTTGCTCCTGCCAGCGGCGGCGCGCCTGTGCCAACTCCTTTTCTTCCGCCATCGCCGACCTCACCCGATTATTCCAGGACCATCAGGACCTGTCCGGTTTCGACGGTTTGCCCGGCGGTTACTTTGATCGCGAGGATCCGACCGGCCCGTGGTGCCCGAATTTCATTCTCCATCTTCATTGCCTCGATCACCACCAAGCCCTGTTCGGCCTCGACCAGCTTTTGCGCAGTGACTAGAACTTCCACCACCCGACCGGGCATCATAGCTTTGATTTCCAGCGCTCCGCCCGCCTGGGCCTGGCGCGGAGCGGCGGCACGGGCCGCGCCGAGATCGAGCCGCAACGTCTGTCCCGCGATCTGAATTTCGAAGCTGTCGTCATGGGCAGTCAGGTCCGCAAGCAGCGAACGGCCATCAAGCAGGATGGAAAAGCACCCGGGGAAAAGCTCTTGCAATTCGAGCTCGTAAGCAACGCCGTTGAGTTCCACGCGCCAGTTGTCAGGTGCCGTTTCATGCGCGCTGAATTCAAACACTTCGCCATTTACCGAACCGCTGCGTTTCATTTCCTCGCCTAACGGCGCTGAAGCCATTGCAGCCGGCTTAGAGTCTTCCAGGCCGAGCCCGTCTCCGCTCGTGCGCCGGGCCCGCTGTGGGCGCGGCGCCTGGTAGCTAAAGCGGCCGCCAGCGCTGCCGCCAGCAAGGGCGGTTCCACCGGCTCGGTTGGCTGCGGATGGTACTCGTCGTGGACGAAGCCGACGTCGTAATCGCCGGCCAAGAAGCGGGGATGGTCCATCAGCCAGCGATGGAATTCCAGATTGGTGTGCAAGCTGCCGCCGATCTCGTACTCGCCCAGTGCCCGGCGCATTCGGCTGAGCGCCTGGGCTCGATCGCTGCCCCACACCGCCAGTTTGGCGATCATTGGATCGTAATAGGTAGAGACTTCGCCGCCCTCGCGCACGCCGCAATCGTTGCGTACACCGGGGCCTTCGGGCAGGCGCAAGCGCGTGATTCTGCCTGGAGCTGGGGCGAAGTCATGGCGTGCGTCCTCGGCGTAGATGCGGCATTCCAGCCCCCATCCCGATTGTCTCAGCTCCTCCTGGCGAAAGGGCAGCGGCAGCCCGGCGGCAACCTCTATCTGTGCGCGCACCAAATCGGTGCCGGTTACCAGCTCGGTGATCGGATGCTCGACCTGGATTCGAGTATTCATCTCCAGAAAATAAAAATTGCGCTGGCTATCGAGCAGAAATTCGATAGTTCCGGCTCCCGTGTAATTGACCGCCTGGGCCGCCTTGACCGCAATCGCGCCCATCGCGGCACGCAAGGCGGGCGTCATTACCGGCGAAGGACTTTCCTCCACCACCTTCTGGTTGCGGCGTTGAATAGAGCATTCGCGTTCGAACAGATGGACGGTGCGGCCGGTTTGATCGGCAAAGATCTGGAACTCGATATGATGGGGTTGACGAATGAAGCGTTCAACGTAAAAGCGGGCGTCGCCGAAAGCTGAGCGTGCCTCGCCCATGACCGCGCGGATCGCGGGGCCGAGGTCCTTTTCCTCCTCCACCAGGCGCATCCCTTTGCCCCCGCCGCCGCCGGCCGCCTTGAGCATGATCGGCAGCCCGATTTCCTTGATAGTGGCCCGGACTGCTGCTTCGTCGGCCACCAGCCCCGGCGAACCAGGGACCACCGGCACGCCGGCAGCCGCCATCAGACGGCGCGCCGCGACCTTGTCGCCCATTTGCTCGATCGCTTCGGGCGAGGGGCCGATAAAGACCAGCCCAGCTTCGTTTACGGCACGGGCAAAGCGCGCGTTCTCCGACAAAAAGCCGTAGCCGGGATGAATCGCCTGCACCCCGACGCGCCGGGCCGCTTCAATCAGACGTGACGTATTCAAATAACTCTCGGCGGCCGGCGCAGGGCCGATGGGCAGCGCCAGGTCGGCGGCCAGAACGTGCGCGGCGGTCCGGTCGGGTTCGGAAAAAACCGCCACGCTCTCGATTCCCAGATCGCGGCAAGCTCGCATCACGCGTAGGGCTATCTCGCCACGATTGGCGATTAGGATGCGTTTGAACATGGCGGCGAGGGTCTTGCAGGCGTCACAATGGAATATTGCCGTGCTTGCGCGGCGGGTTGTGCTGGCGCTTGTTTTCCAGCGCGCGCAGCGAAGCAATCAGTCGCGGGCGGGTATCGCGCGGACGCAGTACTTCGTCCACGTAGCCCAACTCGGCGGCCTTGAAAGGATTGGCGAAGGCACGCCGGTATTCCTCGGTCAGGCGGGCGCGCTCGGCGACTTCATCGGAAGCCTGCTTGAGCTGGTCGCGAAATATGATGTTGATCGCCCCCTCGGGTCCCATTACTGCGATTTCCGCGCTGGGATAGGCGAAGTTGAAATCGCCGCGCAGATGCTTGGAGGACATCACGTCGTAGGCGCCGCCGTAAGCCTTGCGTGTGATGACCGTGACCTTGGGTACGGTGGCCTCGCAATAGGCGTACAACAGTTTGGCGCCATGCTTGATAATTCCGCCGAATTCCTGCGCGGTACCCGGCAGGAATCCCGGCACATCGACAAAGGTGACCAGCGGAATATTGAAGCAATCGCAAAAACGCACGAAGCGAGCAGCTTTCACCGAGGCGTCGATATCCAGGCAACCGGCCAAAACCGCCGGTTGATTGGCGACCACACCCACCGAGTAACCGCCTAAGTGGGCAAAGCCAATTAAGATATTCTGCGCATAGCGCGACTGAAGTTCGAAGAATTCACCTTGGTCGACCACCCGGCGGATAATGTCGCGCATGTCGTAGGGCTTGGTCGGGTTTTCGGGCACGAGCGTGTCCAATTCGGGGTCACGACGTTGCGGGTCGTCGCCGCTGGCGCGTGCCGGTGGATCTTCCAGGTTGTTGGGTGGCATGAAGCCAAGTAAACGGCGGATAGCTAGCAGGGCCGAGCGATCGTCGGGTTGCTGCAAATGGCAGACCCCCGAGCGCAGCGCATGGGTGTCGGCGCCGCCGAGCTGTTCCATCGTAACCTCTTCGTGAGTGGTGGCTCGGATCACGTCGGGACCGGTGATGAACATGTAGGAGCTATGTTCCACCATCACTACGAAGTCGGTCATCGCCGGCGAATAGACCGCGCCGCCAGCGCACGGCCCCATGATTGCCGAAATTTGCGGCACCACTCCGGAGGCCATCACATTGCGCAAGAAGATATCGGCGTAACCGGCCAGCGAGACCACGCCCTCGTGAATGCGGGCGCCGGCGGAATCGTTGAGTCCAATGATCGGGCAGCCCACGCTGGTGGCCAAATCCATGACTTTACAAATCTTTTCGGCAAACGCGCCCGACAGACTGCCACCAAAGACGGTGAAATCCTGGGAGAAGACGCACACTTGGCGGCCGTCGATGCGACCATAGCCGGTGACTACGCCGTCGCCGGGGATGCGTCGCTGATCCATCCCGAAATCGCTAGCGCGATGGGTTTTAAACTTGTCCAACTCGACAAAGGATTCGGCATCCAGCAGTACCTCGACTCGTTCGCGCGCGCTCAGCCGTCCACCCGCGCGCTGGCGCTCCAGCCGGGCCGCGCCGCCGCCGGCCTCGGCCTGGCGCTCCAATTCTTCCATCCGCTGCAAATTTTCTTTAGCACCCATCGCAAGTTGTCATCCAAGCAAGGCGCGTGCCCGCTGTCAAAGCAAGACCACTAGCGAGGGAGCCGCGCCTTTCCGAAAGCTGGAAAATTAAGGTACAGTTCAAACCATGCCCCTGAAAAGCACCTACGACGCCGTCAAGCAGGCGATCCAAGACCTGTTCGCCCCGAACTTGAACGGATCAAGGGCGATATAACCGCAGTCAGGGGCGAGATCGGTGGAGTCAAGAGCGAGATCACTGCACTGGATACTAAAATCGGTGCGCTGGACATGAAGATTGGCGCAGTCGACACCAAAGTCGAGTCGCTGCGCGTTGAAATGCAGGCTGGGACGCGGTCGTTTGACGAACGTCTCGACGGGCTGCGTCGCGAAATGCGCGCGGGCTTTGGCTCAGTTGATGATCGGATCGAGACGCTCAAGGAGCGCGCCTCGGAAACCACGCGGCGCATTGACCAAACCCTGGATATCCGCGAACGGCTAGCCGCGCTCGAAGCCGCTGTTCGGCTTGGCCAACAGTCCTGATTTGGTTCCGCTTGCCTAACGCCGAGGGGGCGGAGCCTATTTCAGCAAAATCTTGTATGCCGGATAGGCCTGGTAGCCGGGGGCCCCGGCAAGTCCCGGCACCACGCTCGTGGGTGGCGCGGGAGTATCCTCATAGCCGGTGAACAGAAACGCCCCGTGAGTTAGACGGGCGTAAGCGACGGCGGGATCGGTGAAGTAGTAACGATCGAAATGGCGCACTGGAGCGAACAGCTCCGGGCTCTGATCGCGGGCCTGCTGTTGAAAGCGAGCGGGCGGGTAGGCGGTAAAAAACAAGACATAAATATAGGGCTGATTGATCCGGTCGCTTATCACTATCGGCCCGCTGGGGTGAGCCCGCACGATCCATTGCACCGCCGGTCCGAGCCCGTATTGGAATTGGTAGGCAGCCAGGGCTGGATAGAAGGTGAAATAAAAACTAACGAAGCGCACCGCCTGGACCATCGCAATTAGCAAAACCAGCAGCGCAGATAGAGCGCGCAGCCCGGCCCCCACCCCGCGATAATCGAAGAGGAAAACCATCCCCACGGCTGACAGCAGCATTAACGGCGTGACCATTAGAATCAGGTGCTGGGGATGGAAGCGAGGCAAAATCAACGCTCCCGGCAGAGCGCCCAGGAACAACCAACCCAACAGAAAAATCACCGGGCGCCGATAGCGCGCCTCGCTCAGCGCGCATAGCGTCAAACCCAGCATCACCGCCTGCGCAACCAGGAGCTGGCCGAAGCCGGGCGGATGGAGTTCGACCCAAGGGCTGCCGCGCAGGAAGAGAAAGCGAGGGTCAAAGCTCAGCGCCCATGAGTGGACGATGATGAGCGCGACGTGAGCCAAGTCTTGATGCAGCACCGCGCCAGGCGCCATCGAATGATAACGCGCCATGGTCAGTGTGGGATGGCGCCACAGTACAAGTGCCTGCGGGACAGCACTGAGCAGGGTCAGCGCGGCCGCGCCCAGCGCCCAGCGGCGCATCGCCGCGAGTTGGCGCCAGTAGATTAGAGCGATCCATACCATCATCAATGGCACGAAGGCCTTGGTGATCGCGTAGGAATAGAGCGCGGCGCCCAGGAAGAGGCCCGCCATCAGCAGCCAGCGGCCGCGCTGGCGGCGAACGGCGAGCAACAGACAGGCCATCGCGAGGGTGACAGTAGCGCTGGCGGTAATAGCTTCGTGTCCCATCCGGCTCAGCGGCAGATGCCAGGGCGAAAAAGCCATTAGGGCAGTGGCGATGAGTGCGCCGCGCAGCCCGACGAGTAGCCCCGCCAGCAGCGCCAGCGCGAACAGATCGGCGCATCCCCACAGCGCCGCGCCCACGCGCACCACGGCCGGGTGCAGGCCCGCGATCGCCACCGGAACGATCAGCGAATAATCGAACAGCGGCATGCGGTAATCATTGAAAGCCTGGATCAGCACGGGAAAGCGGTTGCCATGCTGATCGCGCCCAGTGCGCAGCAGACACAGGGCATCGTAGCCGTTGCAGGCCTCGTCCTGGTTGAAGCCCGCCGGCACCTCAGCCAGACGGCTGGTGCGCAGCACAACGCCGGCCACCAGGATTAGGCCCAGCAGCAAAAGCGCACTGACGGTGGCGACCACTCCCGCCAGCCCGGTTGAAGTCATCCGTGTGGCCAACGGTTCGAGTTGTTCCAAACCGTGCGCCGAGCGGAGCGAGCTGTCGTGCGCCTGGCTCATCGGAATTGGTCAGTCCGCGGCACTGGGCGTGAAGTTGACAAATCGCAACCGGTCGCCCGCGGCAATTCCATGGCGGGCGCAAAAGCCGCCGTTGACCTCCAGTACATAGAGCGCGTTGCCCTGCACGCTAAGCGAACGGTCCGACATCGGGGTGGCGTTGGCGACGATTCCGAGGATCCGGCGGTCGGCGCCCACGAACAGCATATCGAGCGGGATTAGAGTGTTGTGCATCCAAAAGGCCTGCGGGGCGGGCTGTGCGAACACAAACAGCATCCCGCGGTCAGCACCCAAATGCTTGCGGAACATCAGTCCCACCTCGCGTTGGGTCCGGGTGCGCGCGATCTCCACCACGAGGGTGGCCAGTGGTTGGCCAGTGGGAGAGACGATCGCCACCGCCGGCTGCTTGGAATCGCATCCCGGTCCCATTACCGGCATCAACGCCAGCAAGGGGAGCAGGGCCAAGAGGGAGCGCCAGCGCAGATAGCGGCGCGGATCGGTATGAGGATTGAGCATCGGGTCATTTTAGCCAGCCGCCGAGCCGATTCCAGTTCTGTGCCGTAGCGGTTGACAGCCGAGGCGGCGTTGTGAGTATCTTCGGGCCGATTTTTTCACCTCCAATTTGAAGGCGGATATGGAGAAGAGCGCCCGGCGCGGCTGGATCGTGGTCATCGCTTTCCTGATGGTCAACGTCACGGTGATGGGCGCCGCGATCGGCACCATGGGGGTTTTCATCACTCCGCTGGTGCGTGAATTTCACTGGACCCGCGCCCAGGTTTCCCTAATCACCACGGCCTGGGCGATCGGGCTAGCGCTCTCCAACCCGATTGCAGGCTGGTCAGTAGAGCGGCTCAATGCGCGCTGGTTGGTGCCGGTGGGGGCGATGCTGACCGCGCTGGCGCTGTTCGTCGCCAGCCGAGTCCACAGCCTGGCGCCGCTGGTCGGCTTGTATGGAATAATCGGCCTGGGCTGCTCTTTCACTGGCCACGTCCCGCTGATCGTGTCGGCGGTCAACTGGTTCGAGGAGCAAAGCGCCACCGCCGTGGGCGTGGGCGAAATCGGCATCTCGCTAGGCATCGCCCTCAGCTCGCCGGCGGTGGCTTGGGTGGTCGTGCGTTGGGGATGGCGCGTGGGCATGCTGGCCACCGGGCTGCCGATGCTGGTGCTGGCCGTTCCCGTCGCCTTGCTCTTCATCCGCACCTCCCCTGACACCCACTCCAGCCGCGTCCAGCTTCACCAGGATCGAGTCGAGCTAGCGGGGCTAAATCTGGGCCCGGCGCTTAAGACCTGGCCCTTCTGGCTGCTGGTCGTGGGCAACGTCGCCTTTACCCTGGGCAACGGCGCGATGGTGGTGCATGCGATCCCATACCTGATTACGGTCCATTACTCGGCCCAACTGGCGGCCAATATCTTCGGTTTTCAAGCCGCTTTCTCGGCCCTGGGTCACGTCACAATGGGGTTTCTGGCCGACCGCTTTGGGGTCAAGCGGATGATGGTGGCAGGGTTTCTAGGGATGGCGCTGAGCGCTCTCTGCCTGGTCGGTGCGGGGCTGCCCCACCTCGGTCTACTCCCGGTTATCTGTTTCACGGTCCTGTTCGGTTTCGATCAGGGAGCCGATATGCTGGTGGCGCTGGTAGCCGCGCAGGCGCTGGGTCGGCGCCGCTTTGGTACCATCACCGGGTTGCTCTACTTTGCCAGCGCGGCGGGCCATTCCATGGGGCCGCTGGTGCTGGGCAAGGCCTTTGATGTGTCTGGCAACTATCGCGCCGGGCTGGAGCTCTGTTCGCTTATCATCGCGCTAGGCGCGTTAGCCGCGATGATGGTCTTTCCGGCTCGCGGTAGCGCCGATCAAGTGGTGTCTGCCGCCGCGGCGGGCTGAAACCATCAACTGTTGGGCAGCGCTGTCTTGCTGTTGATGGTGGACAGCAAAGAGTTTCCGCGCTGCACCTCGCGATCGATCGCCGCCAGTTCCGCTGGCGTCAGCAGATGCAAGATGCCTTCGTAGTTAAGCTGAGCATGCCCATCGCCCACGCTATAAGCATAAGTGTAGCAATGGGCCCGCATATGCTGGTGATCGATAAGCGTGAGCCGAGTTACTTCTTGCTGGCGGACTTCGGGTGTGCAGGAACGGCAGAGCGAATCAAGGCGAAATTCGATAGTCTTTGGGTCGATGACTTTGACCGCGGTTTTGACCACTGGCCATTGCGGATCGCCATAGACATTGGTTTTGAGAAAAACCACCCCATTGCGCTCGCCGAAGTAATAGCTCATTGCCACGTCGGAACTTTGTGCGTAACTCATCTGGCTGGTCGCGGCTTGAATCTGAACGTGACCGCCCCAACTACCGGCGAAGCCCTGATCAACCTTGGGGAGCAGAAAAAGGTCTGACATCGCTGGCCCAGCGGCGGCATTGGAGAGGTGAGGGCGCACCGAATGTGCGCCCTCAAGGATATTGGCATCGCGAGCGGCAGCGACCGCGGCGGTGCGCCGAGGCTGAAGCAATTGGCTCGCGATGATCGCGCCCAAGGCCAGCAGGCCGAAGAGCGCGACTCCCAGTAGCATCCCGCGCCGCAAGCGTGAGCTTGCGCGGGCGCCCCTGGCCGCACCGCAACGCTGGCAGATAGCCGAATCGGGGGATAAAGCAGCGCCACATTTGGTGCAAAACATAGCTTGACCTGAAGCGATAAGTGCGCGATTTCCCGCTAAGCTTATCACGCGTGTGCCCTCGGCTGAACCAGCGCGTCGTCAGCGGCGCGTTGGTTTGCTTCCCTCGCCTCGAGCCGTGATCTGGGCTACAGAATTTGCAGAGGGTGGTGTTATGGAAATCGGCCGACTCGGGGTCTGGTTCTTTCAGGATGCGCTGGATGCTGTACAGAGCCGAGATTTTGCGCGGCAAGTCGAGAAGCTCGGCTACTCGGCGCTTTGGATTCCCGAAGCGGTGGGGCGCGAACCGTTCGCGCACTGCGGCTATCTGCTGGCCAACACCCAACGGCTGATTGTAGCCACCGGTATCGCCAATATCTGGGCGCGCGATGCGATGACCATGAATGCCGGTGCCAGGACCCTGGCAGAGCTGTCGCAGGGCCGTTTCATCCTGGGTATTGGCGTCAGCCATCAGCACCTGTTGCGCGTGCGGGGGCTCGATTACAACAAGCCCTTCTCCTATATGAGCCAATACTTGACCCGGATGAAGAGCAGCCTCTATATGGCGGCTCAGCCCAAGGAAGAGCCACCAGTGCTGTTAGCCGCGCTCTTTCCGCGGATGTTGGGCTTGGCCGGCGCGCAAGCGCGCGGGGCCCATACCTATTTCGTTCCGCCTGAACACACCGCCAAGGCTCGTTCCATTCTGGGGCCTCAGGCTTGGCTATGCCCTGCCCAGGCGGTGATCCTGGAATCCGATGCCGCGCTGGCACGCGAGGGAGCGCGCAATTACATGAAAGTTTATCTGCGTGCTCCAAATTACGTTAACATGCTCAAGGATCTCGGCTTTGGCGACCAAGACTTCGCCAATGGCGGCAGCGATCGCTTGGTTGACGCCGTGGTGGCATGGGGCGATGAAAGCCGCATCCGCGCCCGCCTCGACGCTCACTACGCCCAAGGGGCCAATCACGTGTGCATCCTGCCCGTGCGGGCGGACAAAAGTCCCTTGCCCGATTTTCGCGCGCTCAGCGCCCTGGCGCCGGGCTGAGCGCAGTGGTCAAGCAAGCGCCAAGCGCGGGTTCGCCAACGAGAGCGCGCAGCGGGGCGTGGACTTCGCGCCTGCTGATAGCGGCTGGCGCTCTGGGCCTGGCCGCCTGTGCATCCCAGCAACAGCTGGCCCAGGCCCAGGCGCAAGCGGCGCGTGCCCAGGCCGCGGCTGCTCGGGCCGAGGCCGCCGCCGCGCAAGCGCAACAGGTGGCCGATCAGGCGACCGCGGCGGCGCAACGGGCCACGGTCGCGGCGCAGGCGGCGGCGCGAGCGATTGACGCCGACGCTGATCGGATCAATCGGCACCTGGGTTCCCAAGCGGCGTCGTCTCCCGCCACGCGTTAATTGCATACGACATTTCCGACACCGAGCCGTGGCGATCACCGGAGGTCGGTTGGTCAGCCCAGGGCGCCCCATGTCGCGTCTTTAAGGTACAAAAAGTTACTCTTTTCAATCTATCTATTTCGCCAACATCTAGCCTGTTCTATACTTTTTAATGTGATAATCTCTCATTTCTTACCAAGTAACGAAGCTTTACTATTACATGTGTACTTTGACGTCATCTTGTCTCAATTCATGTCTTGATGTGTAGCAAGCCGTCCGATTCTGACTCACCTTCCGATCGCCTATCCGTAAAACCCATTACATAGCTTGGCCTCTGATTTGGGCATGCAGCTTGCTGGCTGACGGCCGGGGTCTGCAATAGACCCGCGTTAACCGTTTTTCGCCTAACAGGCGTTCGCTCGATTGCCAGGTCTTTGGCTTGGTTCGCCCAACGCGCGGCTTCTCGGCGCGTTGGCAAATAGAAGCGGCGAGCGCACAGCCCGGCAAGCAGCCGGCCAGCGAGGAGCTCAGTGGTCAATGGTTTTTAAGCAGGTTTGGATACGGCATGTCGGGTTGGTGCTTGGCACCTTGGGGCTAGTTGCGCTGGTACAGGCGATTGCGCTCTGCGGTTCGGCCTGGGCCTCGGTCAGTCTGAGCACGCCTTCGGACGGCAACATCGTCAACGGAACGGTCACGATTACCGCCCAACCCAGCGCCTCGGTAGCCTGGGTCGACGTATATATCGACGGGAACTACCTTACCTCATCTCCACCGTTCAATTTCTCTTGGAACTCAAATAATGTGCCCAACGGCAATCATACGATTTCTATCCAGGCCTATAACAATGCCAATCAGGGCGACGGTTACGCCGCGGTTACTGTGCAAGTAGCCAATGGCCAAACCACCGGCGGGTCGGTGGCAATCAGCACACCCTCGCCAGGAGCTACGGTCTCGGGGGCGGTTCCGGTCAATGTCCAAGTAGGTAGTAACGTGGACTGGGTTGATGTATACATAGACGGTAGCTACTGGACCTCATCGCCACCCTACGATTTTAGTTGGGATTCCACTTCAGTCCCTGACGGCAACCATACGATTTCGGTAAGTGGCTTTGACTCCAGTGATGCGCCGGTGGGCGAAGCGTCCACCAACGTGTCGGTCAACAACAGTAACCCTTCGCCCACGGCATTATCGCAGAACTCCTCCTCCGTGGTGTCGATTACCGCTCCCTCCTCTGGCGCTTCGGTTTCCGGCTCGGTGGGTATCGACGTGTCGGCGGCGAGCAATGTGGAATGGGTGGATGTGTATGTCGATGGCAACTACCTGGCGTCCTCGCCGCCCTTCAGTTTCAACTGGAATGCCAGCGGAGCGACCAACGGCCAGCATACCATTTCGGTGACGGCTTTTAACTCCAGCTCTCAGGTGATGGCTCAGAGTTCGATCCCAGTGACGGTTACGGGCGGTAGCGGAAATGTCGGCACCAGCTCCGCATCGAGCGCTCAAGCGGGGGGTTCGGGCGCGTCCTCGGGCGGCCCCTCTTATTTGGCCACTCTGGGTACGCTGCCTCCCGGCTCGTCGCTTCCCAGTGGCAGTCAATGTGCGAGCATGATTTCGTACTCGTCTTGGGAGCCGCGCCCGGGCAATGCCAGTTACAATCAGACCACGCCGCCGGGCTGGTGGCTGCAAAACTACGATGCGATAGTCGCTTCGGGTGAGGGTGGCGCACCTGGCTCCTATTTGCAGCGGGTAACCGGAAACTTTACCGGGACGACTGATGAGATTCTGCAATGGGGTGCCTGCAAGTGGGGATTTGACGCCAACGTGGTGCGCTCGATTGCAGTCAATGAAAGTTATTGGCATCAAAGCGCCGACGGTGACAACGGTATCAGTTTGGGAATCATGCAAATTAAAGATACTACGAACAACTATCCTTCGACAGTGCCTTACTCAGCACAATCAACTGCATTCAACATCGATTATAAGTTGGCTCAGCAGCGTGCATGTTTTGACGGTCAAATGTCATATTTGGATAGTGGAAGTTATCCGCAGACCGGCAGGACTAACTATATGCTCTGGGGATGCGTGGGGCAGTGGTATAGCGGCGGATGGTATGACAGCGGCGCCCAAAGCTATATTTCGCAAGTCCAACAGATCCTGAACGACCAGACTTGGGCCCAGTCAGGCTTCTAAGCTGAGAGACGGGGAGCGCAGTTAAAGCCGGGCTGTGTTCCCCGTTCGTTTTAGGCCGGCGAGCGCGTTACAAGAAATCATTGTAAACCCAATCGCTCGCTCAATTACGACCGTTTCTGGTTCCTCGCCGATCTTCAACGACAGTCCCGAATGGTGCGCCAGGTCTAGGCTTTAAGCCCCGGTCGCCAGTTTGAGTAATTGGCTCCACAGGGTGGTGCGCCGGCCGACGAGGTGATTGGATGGCTGCGATTGCGGCGACTACGGCTCTGCTTGGCTTGTTGGGATATTTGCTTTTTCCTTCTTCCGCTGTGATCGCGGTGGGGGCAGTAGTGGGTGGGGTGGTTCTGATTAAAACCATCGCTTGCACGACCCGTCACCCTCACTGGGTATTACTTCCGCTGGTGATTATCGAGGCGTTGACCGCCAGCACTGTGGTCGGCGAACAGCAACAGGCGCTGGGCGCGCTCATCCGCTATCCCTTGGTAGCGCTGTTTTGCCTCCCGCTACTGCCGCGGGTATGGCGCTCGAGGCTCCTGTGGCAGGGGGGCTTTCGGGATTACAGCCTCTACCTGCTGTGGGCCGTGCTCAGCGCCGCTTATTCGCTCTTGCCCGAGGTGTCCTTGGGCCGCGCGTTGTCTTCGTGGCTGCCATTTTGCGCCGTCTGCGCGATCGTTGAATCCATAGACGACCCGGTTCAGGCCCGCCGGGCGATCGGGGTGCTGATGCTGGGCTGCGGCCTGGTGATACTGGTCAACTTTATCGTGCTGGCTTTTTTTCCGGCCGGCATTTCCTGGCTGTACGATCCGACTACCGGCATCGAACGGTTCGAAGGGATCTTTAGCCAGCCCAACGAGATTGGGGCCTTGATGCTGACCACGCTGGCCGCGGGCTTCGCCTGTTGGCCAACCCTGCGAGGCTGGGCGCGGCCGGCTGGTGCGGTCGCGATGGTAGGTTCGGTGGTACTGGCCGCGATGGCCGATTCACGCGGGGCGCTTATTGCCGTTGCGCTCGGGGGGGCCTCGTACCTGGTCTGGCGCTACCGCATCAAGGCCGTGCTGGGGTTGGGAGTGATGGGATTGGGCCTGGCCTTGGCGGCGATGGAAGTTCCCTCCTCGCTCAACTATGCCAATCGCGGTCTAGGGACCTTCACCGGGCGCAATGTGGCCTGGAGCTACGCCCTCAAGAGCATCGGAGAACATCCGTTGATGGGCTACGGCTACGAGGTTGACGGTCAAATTTTTGCACAGCCCGATTTTCAAAGCTGGGATATGGTCTGGGGCGAGGGAGCCTACAGCTCCATCCACGACGGTTATCTCTCGCGTGCAGTCGGGCTGGGTCTGCCGGCACTGCTGTTTTGGCTGTTTTTCATGTGGCGACCAGCGCTCAATTGTTTTTACCCAAGCCGCGATCCCTGGCAGCTTCGCGCTCTCGTCTTGGTCGGCTTCTTGCCCCTGATGCTCTTCAACCTGACTGAATCAGTGCCCGACTGCCGATATTTCGAGGGCGTTCTATTGACCCTGGTGTGGGCCGTGATGGAGTTGCAGCGCCTGCGGGTCAAGAACGCGGCGCAACCTGCGACTGAGGCGCCACCGTCGTGCGCCGGAGCGGTGTGGCAGGCGGTGCGCGGTTGAGGGGCGCGGTTTAGGGCGAGATCGGAGGCTTTGCCAGCCGCGCCCGCAAACGGCGGCGAAGCTGGATCGCGCGACCTACCCAGGCGTAGCCGCCAACGGCCTTTAAGTGGAACTCCAGCCGCCAATTGTCGGGGTCCACACGGACTCGACCGCTGAGGAATTCGGCGGGCTCGCGCATCGCCGCTTGCGGCAACCCGCTGAACGCTCGCCGATAGCCGGCCTGACGGCATAGCTCCAACGAGGGCCCATCGCACTCACCGAAGGGAAAGGCAAATAGATCCACCGGCGCGCCACTGCAGGCCTCCAGCGGCGGCCGTGCGAGAGCCAGTTCGCGCCAGGCTTCGGCGTGGCTGAGGCCAGGTATCAGGCGGTGCGAGAGGGTATGGCAGCCGATGGTGACCATTGGGCCGCTCAAGGCGGCGACTTCGGCGCCAGACAGTAGACGGTCGCCTTCGCAGTCCGGCACCGGCGGGGCAGAGTCGCCCAGGTGGCCGGCAATCACGAAAATGGTAACCGGGATAGCGCGGGACAGGGCTTCGGGCAAAGCGTTTTGCGCAAAACTCAGCCAACCGTCATCGGCCGTTACCGCCACCCAGCGCCCGCTTGCCAAGGGGCCGGTGTGACCGGCTGGGATGGGCTTGCACCAGTGGCGCAAATGCTCCATTTGCCAGGCAAAGCGCGCGCGCTCGTCGGCCTTGACTTGATGATAGTAAATGACGGTGACCCGAGCTGGGGGCCGGCGTCCCAGGCAGCGCAGGCCCGCGTCGCGCAGCTCCAGCGCACACCAGTATAGGCCGGCGGCCAGGAGCTTGATGATCCGGTTCAGGCGCCTTGCCGGAGGCATCCGCGCGCGCTCCCTTTCAGGCCGTGGGCGGTTGCGCACAGGCCGCGCAACGCACGCTTACGAATTCGCAGCGTAAGCGGTCCAGGGCCACAGTCAGCACCGCGAGGCCGGTTTCGCTGACGTTGGCACCCAGCGCTTGGAGAACCGCGCGCGCCGCCTGATTACGTTGGGTGGCGCGGAAATTCAACCGCAGGCAAGTTGCTCCACTTGCGTTATGATGAGTCAGCAGATGTCCGAAGAAGGCCTGCTCCACCATTCGGCCCTGCACCCGGCAGGAAAGCATGAAGTCGATTACTTCAAGCTGCGTGACCGAACGAACTACGCAAAAACCAACCGTTCCATAGCCGCCGTAGCGATCCGAACAACGCAAGACGTACTTATCCAGCCGCTCATCCGCCAGCACCTGGGCCAGTTCTTCGCGGCTATATTTGTGGCCTGAGAAGTTAAGCTGATTGGTGCGCTGTGCCAGCTCGGCGACCCGTTGCGCATCGTCAGGATGGTAGGTGCTCAGCTCCAGCACCATCGCGCAACTGGCCAGAAAGCCCAGGTAGTCCCCGCCGAAAGCCTGCAGGTCCTGCTCGCGTTCGATTTGTTGCTGGTAGAGGCGCCGCCGTTGGCGGGCTTCAGCGGTGGTGCTGCCGGCAAAACGCGGGTCGCTGAGTAAGGTGGCGATACGGTCGGCGCCCAGGACGAGCACGGTAGGCAAGGCTCGGGCGACTTCAGCCAGCTCAAAAGGGTTGTCGTCGATAAAGGCGAAGCTGTCCAGGCCCAGATTGAGCGCCTCGGCGATCGCCTTGAGCTTAAGGCTTTTGGGCTGCCAATCGATTTGCGGATAGAGGAAGTAGTCGACCACCCCCAGCTCGGTCAATTGTTTGACTGCGGCGGCGTGGTCGTTTTTGCTGGCGATGCTATGCAAGATCCCACGCCGGTCCAATTCTTCCAGCAGTTCGCGCATCCCGGCGCGCAGGCAGACCTGGTCGCCCTCGACCAAAATGCCCTCCCACATGGTGTTGTCCAGATCCCACACCACGCATTTGATAGCCCCGCCCGCACCCGGGCGCGGTGTGTTCCAGCGCACCAAGTCGGCGCTCAGGAAAACCAGCTGGGCCTCTTCGTCGCCCTCGGGTTGCAGGGAGATGAGAAAGGGCAGTGCACCCTCCAGCAGCGGCCGAAGCTGGGCCGCATCGATTTCGTGGCGCGAGTAGCCCGGAGGCAAGGTGCAGGTTCTGATAATCGGGGCGCAGCTGGCGCTGCTCGCGGCCGTTCCTCCAGGCAAAATCCGGAAGACTATCTGCAGTGCCACCGGCTGCTCGCCAGGATTATAGACTTCCAGCAAAAAGGCGTCAGGCATGTTGCCGCGCTGGTGGCGGTCAAGTTGGCGCAGCAGCTTGCTGACGGCGGTATAGGTCAATTGCGCATGCCGCCAATCGCCCGACCAGCGATAGAGTAGGCGAGCCAGCCGGTTGCTCAGCGGCGTGCCGCGCTCAATCATCCGCTCCCAGCGCATGACGGCGGTGGCTGGACGCAGGACGGAAGTGCCGAGCGCTTCCAATTTGCCCCATTTCTTGAAGCTCACCTCCACCCCATAACCACGCAGGCAAGGAAAGGCCGGATTCTTCAACGCGCCGTACTTAAAGCGGCGGCAGCGTCGGTCGGGGCGGGGTTGGTAGAGGTCGCAGCTGGCGTAGCATTGGGGCGCGGCACACTCCACGCAGTGTTCGGCCCACCCAAGCAACGCCATCGCGCCGATATCTCGGGCGGGCTGATAGCTGGTGCGCGGTTGTAGCGCAGGCCCCCGGCGTAGCGAGGGTTCGTACTGATCCAGCTCGAACATGGTAGCCGATGCCTCCTGACCCGAGTTATTGGCCCACGGCCAGCTCTCCCAGCAATTCCAAAGCGATTTCTTCCAACGAGCGGGGGCGCAGCCCCTTGCTGGCGGCGAACATTAAGACCTTGTCGAAGCGCTCCTGGGTGCCGTGATCGCGTAGACGGCTGAAATGGCGCAGGCCGAAATCGCCAGGATGGGCGGCGGCGATAATTGGCAGGTCCAGGGCCCCCAGGGCCAGCAAGCGGTCGTAGCTCAGAGTAGCCAGAGCGTGGCGGCGCAAAACCGGAAACCAACCCGCGTAGAGGCTCTGAAACGGGTCGGAATAACGCAAAAAGGGCGGCAGATGAGCTTCCTCCGCGCCGCGGTTATCCAGGCTTTCGACGCTGGCGATAAATCCCGCGCGCTTGAGACTGCGCATGGTCTCGGGGGTGGCCCGCTCGTAGGGAAAAATCATGACCGGCTGGAAGCGCACGCCGAAGCGCCGGCAGATGCTCTCGACCCGGCGCCGGCCCTGCGCCAGGGCTGCTTCGGGGCGGCTTAGGCGGCGATGATCGACATGCTGATGGAAGCCATGCCAGACGAAGCCGGCGCCAAAGGCCTTGAGAATTTGCACGTAGCCGCGGCTGGGATGGTACTGGCTGGGTGTCCAGGCAAAATCCACATGCACATCGGGGCACAACCCCGCCATGTGCATCAGCCAACTGCGCAGCGCCGTCTCGCGCCCGTACTCGAAGCTGCGCGGCCGATCGTCGAGCACCAGATCGTAGGCGGGAGGAGCAGGCGCGGGCAAGCTGGCCCGACGGGCGGCGATCAGGGCACCAGCATCGGCGCAGCGGCTGCGGGGCTCGCTCAAGCGATGTAAAATGGGCACTTGCACGGTGGTGGCCGGCGGCTCTTCGGCCTGCAGGTCGCAGATCACGACGCCTTGGCCCACGCGCTGCGCAAATACCAGCGGCCACTCGCCGCCGTGAGTTGCGCAGGCAACCAGCAACGGACGCACCGCGCTGCCCAAGCCGCTGGCGTAGGGTAGTTTCGGGGTGCATTCTACCGTCTCGCCCATCAACACCGCTGGCACTAGAGCGTCGTGGGTGAAGCGGCAGGCCGACGTGAGGACCTCATCGCCTAGGCTAAAGCGCAGGTCGATCAAAGGTGCCAAGCTGAAATTGCCGGCCGCAAAGGGGCCACGCAGGTAGAGCACGGCTCCCTCGGTGACCAGTTGTTTGAGCTGAGCGGCCTGGTTCGGCCCCAACCGTGCAAAGTCGCCTGCCGTCGCGCCGATGAGACGAACGTGCGCTCCAAGCGCCGGCTGATGCGCCAATTCGGCATAGCGATTGCCCAAGCCGCGCAGCCGCGCATAGCGGCCGGCGCTGGTCAGCATCGATCCTGACCGAGGCAACCGGCTAGGGCTGGGCGTGCTCATCTATCTGCGCTCGCTGGCGCTAATTCCTTTGCGCGCAGTTGGTTGGAGTCCAAGATCGCCTGGAATAGGGCGCTGGGGCGAAGTTGCTGAAGAAGCTTGAGATTGGGAATCACGCAATGGCCGCCGATGAACCCGGGGAAGTAGCGGCAGCGGGGTAGGAAATCAATTTCCTCGAAAAAGCTGGCAGCCTGATCATAATCGCCCTCCAATTGGGCAGCATAGCGATTGAGTTCTTGGGCGAAGGCAATCAGCACGCCGAAGTAGGAAGTCTCGGCCAGCTTGGCCAACTCCAGGGTTTGCGGTCGATCGATCTGGGTGGTCTGCATTCCGCTCTGGGCGAAGTGGGCTTGGGCGGCAGCGGCGGCGGTTGGCTCAGTGGCGGCGACAAATTTGCGATAGCGCAACAAGTCGGCCTCCATATGGGTGTGTTTGCCGCGGACCGGAGAGAACACCATCGGTTGCCGGCAGCGAGCAGCGAGCGCCGCGGTGGTGCCGGGTCGCACGGTACTGTTGATGATGGTCAGTTGGGGCTGAAACCGCTCCACATAGCTGGCCACGGCCGCCTCGAACGCGGGAGCGTGCACAAAGGGAAAACAGATGTGCATCACTGCGATCGGACGCGGGATCGGGCGCGGTTCCAAATCCAGACGCTCCACCCGCCAATGGTGTGCGAGGACGTTGGCCAGGGCGCCTCCAACCTCGCCCACCCCGACCACCAGGACTGTGGTTTGCATCGTGACTCAGGCCTCCTGCTCGGGAAGTAAGGAATCGATCGCACGGTAATAACGCTCGCGTTGCGTGCGCCCCAACTCGCGCACGATTTCATAAGCATTGCGCGCCAGCGTCGCGCGCAATGCGGGGTCGTGGTAAAGCCGGCTCAGCGAGCGCGCCAGCGCCGTCGGATCGTCGGGTTGGAAATAAGCAATGGCGGCTGGGTCGAAATAATGCTCGATGGTACGCAGGCGGGCGCTGACCACCGGAATACCCAGCATCGCGTACTCCAACAGTTTGACCGGCAGCATCAGGTGGGTGGCACCGCTGGGATGGTTGGGCACCAGCCCCACCGCCGCCTCGCGCAAGAGCGCGGGCAGCCGCTCGATCGGCACCGGATCGTGAAAGGTGACGCGGGAGGTCAGGCCCATCGCCACCACCAACTCGTTGGCGTGTGCCAGATAATCGCCGGTCCCGATCACGCGCAAGTGCAGCCGCGGCAATTGCTCCGCCACCAGGCTTATCGCCTTGAAGGCGACCTCCAGTCCCAAGCGTTCGGTCAGCGTGCCGTGGCAGACTACGGTGAAGCGTCGTTGATCATCGTCCTGGACGAATCGCAAGCTCTCGGCTTGCCATTGGAACAGGTTGGGGTCGGGCACGTTCATCACGGTGCGGATCTTGTGGGCCGCCACTCCGGCCCGCTCCAAGCGACGCTGATGGGGTTCGTGTACCGCCAGCACCCGATCGGCCAGCAGCGCGCTGGCGCGTTCTTCCAGCAGCAGCAGGCGAGCTCCGATATAGCCGCGTCGGCCGGGGAATTTGTCCTGATACAGCTCGGGCATCGTGTCGTGCACGTCGAGCACAACTGCGCTGCCCAGCAGCTTGGGTAGCAGCGCGCACAAGACCGCGGCGTCGGGCATCGTGCACACCATCACCACGTCGTAGCGCTGGGCCAGGGTGCGGCGCGTGGCCAAGGTCGCGGCGCGGGTGAAGAAGCGGAGATAGCTGGTGATGTAATTCAGGCGGCTGGCGCCACGGTAGCGTGGGATGCGGATTCCGATCACGTTGACCTTGCTGGCGATAACCGGCGGGGTAGTAGCTAGGCAAATAACGTCCACTTCATCGCCGCGCTCGGCCAGCGCTTCGGCGTGGCGCTTGACCCGTCCGTCGTGAATATAGGTGGTGTAGGCTATTATCAGGGCTCGCCTCATAGACCGTTGTTCCGCCCGTTGTCGGCAGCCTCCCGCAGGGTCACCACGCGGGCCGCGGCCGCGCCTTCCCCGCTGATATATGCCTTGCCTTTGTCGATAGTCAGTTGCATCTGCGCGCGTTGGCGCCACCAGCGCGCTACTTCCGAAGGTAAGGCGCGCCAAGCGTGCTCCAAATCGGCTAGCTGTTTGAGCAATTCCTCGTAGATTTTCAAATAGGGAGCGGCGCCGCAGTAATCGGGGTGAATCAAGCTTAGAATCATGCCGCCGCGTTGGGCTATCCAGCGCGCCTTGGCTATCCAGATTGGCAGAGGGTCGCGATGGAGCAGATGAATCAGGGTGTGATCCTGGGGCAGGGTGTAGGGCAATTCCACCAACGAGCCGAGAAAAAAGGGAAACAGACTGCAGGTGCCGCCGGGCTGCGGCTCGTACGGGTCGGTATCGGCGAAGGAGCAGTCGTAATCGAAGTCCATAAGCTTGATCCATTCCGCCCGACGCAAGGTGGAGGGCGAGCGGAAGCCGCGCAAATCATGGGCCCGTGCGCTTTGCTGCAGCCGGGCGCTCAGGGTGCGAAAATCCTCATAGCTGCGGAACAGCCGACCGTCGTGGCTCAAGCCATGCGCGCCGAATTCGAAGCCGCGTTGGCGCAGGCGGGCGATTCGCTCCCAATCCAGCGGATATTGAGCCAGCGGCAGGTTCCAGGCCGAGCGAAAACCGTAGCGTTCTTCGACCTCGGCCATCCGTTCCATTCGCTCGAAGCCCAGCAAACTTTCCACGTCGTGGGTGAGCACTACCGCGCAGCGCAGACCCTGCGGCCACAGCCCGATATGCCACAGCTCCTGACCGGGGGCGGCGATTTGGCGCAGCCAACTCAGGCGCAACTCCAGCAAGGCGCTCTCCCACGGCCAGGCCGGGAAAGAGACGCGCCGGCGCGCTTTGATTACCAGGTAATTGACCCGATGGCGCAGCCAGGGCGGAATGGCCTGCTTGAGAGCATAGTAGGCTTCCATACCGCTGGGTGGTCGGCGCCCGCGCTCGGGTAAATAACGCTCCAGCAGATACCATTCGGCCAGCACTGCCGAAGCGCGGACGCTAATCTCGCAGCGCTCACGCCAAGGCTCGGGCGGCTTCCAGAACGAAAAGGCATCGTTGCCAAACTGCGCGTCTCCTCCCGAGTCGAGCTGGACTGCGGCCGGCGCTGCTTCTAACGCCATAGACTTGTCCTCAGCAACAAGCGGCGATGTTGTTGGTGGCGGATAAAGCGCACCAGTTGTGGTTCAGCCAGCCGCGGCCGCCGCCTCAGGCAGGAGGCCCAGTAGCTGGCTAGCATGAGAAGCGGTGTCGCCAGCGGCGGATTGGCGGTGAGTTGACGCAGCGCGCGCGCCATCATGAATAGAGGTGAGTAGCCTGCGTTATAAGCCGCCACCCCCTGTGCCAGCCGCAAGCGCGCAAAGCCGCGTGCCCCCCCGCAGGGGCGATGATGGCGGGCCTGGACGTGAAGAAAGGTACGGGTGGTAAAGCCTTTCATCCAGGCCCGCGCTTCGTCCACCGTATCCCAGCCCAGGCCCGCTTCCAGGCCGCCGATCGCCTCGAAGCAGCGGCGCGAATAGAACTTGGTGGCGCCGCGGGTATGGAAGGCCGGACCGCCGACCGCATGCCATTGTCCGCCGCGCCATTCCAACAGGCTGGCGCCGGCTATCCCAAGACGCGGATCGCGCGCGAATTCAGCCAGCAGCAAGGCGGCGAAGTCGGGCGCGAAGCTTAAATCGGCGTCCAGCCGCAGCAACCAGTCGTAGCCCTGCCACAACGGTTTAGGCAGAGCCTGCATGATGACTGATTCGCCGCCCGGTGCACGGCCTTCCTGGCGCGCAAGATGAACGGGTTCGATGAAGGAATAGCGGCGCGCGGCCTGGTCGATTATCTCGCCGGTGGCGTCGCGCGAGCTGTCGTCGATGATGATCCAGCGCTGCGGACGGATCTGCTGCGCGACCATGCATTCAACGAGCTGCCCGAGCAGGGCGGCTTCGTCGCGGGCTGGAGTGATGGCCAGATATGGCGGTGAGCTCATTGGGTACTTTCTCAGCCCAGATAGCGGTAGAAGGTTGCGCCCAGCGCGTTGCACAGCGAGCGCGGCAAACGTCGAATTATGACTGCCAGCAGGCCGAGCGCGCCGGTGGTGATCTCGGCGCTGAGATAGCGCGGGCGGCGCGGGTAGAATGCATACGGCAGCGCCAGCGCCTGCGCGCCCAGCTCGCGCTTGAAGCGGTTGAGACCGCTGTTGTGCCGGTCGCTGCGCCCCAAATCCAGGCAGTGCACGCTGCCTGCGTAATGCTCCACCACGCTCCAGAAGAGCAAATGATTGGCGCCCGCCGGCGCCTCCACCGTGCGCGCGGCCCATTTGGCGTGCAGCCGTTCACCCTCGCGCAGCACCACTACCGCGGCCACCGTACGGCCCTTGAAGCGTGCCGACCACACCTGCAAAGCGGATTTGGGAAAAATCGAGCGGGCCAGGTGAAAGAAGCGGCGCGGCTGGGCCAGCAGTCCCAGCCGGCGGCGAGTTTCCACCTGCAGTGCATGGAAGGCGTCGATGTCTTCGCGGGCCTGGCCGATCACAATCTCCACTCCGGCAGCGGCCGCGTGACGCACTTGGCGGCGGAAATTGCGGTCGGCGGCGCGCTCCAGCGCGGCCCGCGAGCGGCGCAGGTCCAGGCTCCAATGGAGGAAGCAATCACTGATGTGCCAGGGCGGTCCGGGATCGATACCGCGCAGCTCGCAACTACCCTGGGTCAGCAAACCGGCTAACAAATCCTTCAGCGCGCCGTGATCCAGCGCCAGCGGTGGGCACAAATCTGAAAAGGGTAGACTGACCCGGCGCGCCCCGAGCAGCGAGCGCGGACGGGCCAACAGGCAGCCGGCAGCTAGATCATGGCCGTCGCTGATGGCGGCCAGACTCAGCTCGAAGCCGTAGCATTCGCATAACAACCGCAGCCAGGGCTCGCGATGGTAGAGGGTGGCACCCTCGGCCTGGGTCGCCAGCCGATGCCAGGCCGAGAGGGCTTCGCGCCAAGGCCGGAGATGGAAATGGCGTTGTTCGTCCCATGCGCTGACGGGCGCGGGTTGGCTCATAGTCCACCTCCGCTGAGCATGGCGGGCAGGGTGCGCAACAGGATGCTCAGATCCTTGGCCAGCGACCAATTGTCGATATATTCAATGTCCAGCCGCACCATCTGTTCGAAGGAGAGCTGGTTGCGCCCACTGACCTGCCATAGTCCGGTTATGCCCGGTGGCGCATCCAGGCGGCGCCGATGCCAGCTCTGGTACAGTTCCAGCTCGTAGGGCAGCGCCGGCCGCGGACCGATCAGGCTCATCTCGCCGCGCAGCACGTTGATGAGTTGGGGCAGTTCGTCCAGGCTGAAGCGGCGCAGCCAGCGCCCCACCGCCGTCACGCGCGGATCTTCGCTTAGCTTGAAGTGAGCACCCGCCGGCGCACCGGCGGTGATCCATTGCTGCACGTATTGGCGATGGATTAGATCGGCCGCGGACACCGTCATGGTGCGAAATTTGAGCAGCTCGAAGGGACGGCCGTGGCGCCCCAGCCGGACTTGGCGGAAGAGCAGTGGGCGGCCCTGGGTCAGCCACAGGGCCGCGCCCGCCAGCAGCATCAGTGGGCCCGCGCACAGCAGGGCCGCACAGGCGGCGGCAATATCGAAGGCGCGCTTGAGGAGCAGGTTTAATCCCTCGATATTGCTGCAGCGCGGTCCGATCAACGGGACCGCGCCGATCATGTCAACCAGCAACTCGCGCCCGGGCGCGCCAAACAACCGCGGCACCATTCGCCAGTGAACGCGCAACTCTTCGCACCGCCGCACGATCCGTTCCAGCTCGGCCGGCGCATCCTCGGGCAGGATAATGAACACCTCCAGGTTGCGATGGCGCGCGGCCAGTTCGGCCAGCACCGGCTCGCCACCCAGCACGGGACCCCGATAAGCGCTGCACTCTGGGCCGATAAAGCCCAGCAATTCATACTGAGTCAGCTCTTCTCGGATGCGATCGCAGACGTAGTGGGCCAACGCGTCCTGCCCCACGATCACCACGGGGATAGCGATTTTGGGATCGGCATACAGGTGGCGAATGAGGCGGCGCAGGAGGGCTCGATTGCTCCGCACCAACAGCACGCTGACCGGCAGAATCAGCATCAGGGTCAGGCGCGAGAGTTGCAGATGGGCCAGGAAGGCTATGAACAAGGTCAGCGCTAAAGCGACGACGCAAGCCTTGAGCACCGCCACGGACTCCTGGGCGCCGCCATTGCGCAGACGGTAAAGGCCGCAGCTTCGAAACACCAATAGCCAGCCCAGAGCAGCCGCCATCAGGGCCAGCGCGAGGGCCGCAGGATCGGTGCGGCGCAACTGCCCGGCCATCGCGCCGGCGGGATCGTGCAGCGCCAGCGCCAAACCCGCTGCGCCCAGCAGTGCGGTTTGATCGACCAGCGCGAAAAGAACCTTTTGTCGGCGTTGCTCGACGTCAAACATTGCTTGTCCCCGCGCCCGCGGCGGCGCGTACCACGCTGGCGACCTGCTGGACCTCGCGCGCGCTCAGATGGGGATGCATGGGCAGCGACAGCACGGTGTCGGACAGCCGTTCGCTGATCGGAAAATCGCCGCGCCGATAGCCTAGCTCGCGGCAAGCGGGCTGCAGATGCAGGGGTACGGGATAATGGATTCCGCACTGGATTTGAGCGCTGAGCAGAGCCTGGCGGATAGCGTCGCGCCGCCGGCTCTCGATCACGAACAGGTGGTAGCAAGGTTCGCAATCGGCCGGTTCGGCAGGTAGGCCCACGACGCTGTCGGCCAGGAGCTCGCTATACCAGCTAGCGATAAGGCGTCGGCGCGCGTTCCAGGCCTCTAGACGTTGCAGCTTGGCGTTCAGAACCACCGCCTGCAGACTGTCCAGGCGTGCGTTGTAGCCATATTCCTGGTGGGCGTAGTGCGACAGGCGACCGTGATCGCGCAGGCGCGCGAGCTGATCGGCCTTCTCCTCGTCATTCAAGGCGATTGCCCCGCCCTCGCCCCAGCCGCCCAAATTTTTGCCGGGATAAAAGCTGAAGCAGCCGAAGTCTCCCCCCGCGCCCGCTCGTAGCATCCGCCCGCCCACAAGCACGCGTGCGCCATGGGCCTGACAGGCGTCTTCAATGATGGGCAGGTGCCACTGCGCGCCGATCCTGCGCAATTCATCCATCGCCGCCGGCAGCCCATACAGATGCACCGGTAAGAGGGCGCGTGGCCCCTGCGCGGTCTGCCAGCGTCCGGCCTGCAGATAGGCGCGCACGGCTTGGGGGTCCATCGTGCGCCGGATTGGGTCGACGTCGATTAGCACCGGCCGCGCACCGGTCTGAACGATCGCCTCGGCGGTCGCGATAAAGGTCAATGGCACGGTCAAGACCTCGCTTCCGGGACCGACCCCGGCCGCGAGCAGCGCCAAGCGCAAGGCGTCAGTGCCGCTGCCCACTCCGATCGTTCGCTTGACGCCAAGGTAGGCCGCCAGAGCATTCTCGAAGGCGGCGACCGACGGGCCGCCGACATAAGCCGTCTGGCGATGGAGCTCGGCCAGCGCGGGTTCGGTCTGGGACATGATCTCGGCGTTTTGGGCCGCCAGATCGACCAACTTGATCATCGTAACCCCTCCCCAAAGCGCCTATGCGCCCGCGCTGGCGAGCCCATCACGCAGGTGCCGGGCGCGACGTTATGGGTGACCACCGCGCCCGCGCCGATCAAAGCTCCAGCACCAATCTCCACGCCGCACATGATGATTGCGCCGCTGCCTAGAGAAGCGCCGCGGCGCACCACGGTGGGTTCCAGCCGCCAGTCGGCTTCGCTTTGCAGCTGTCCCTGGGAGTTGACCGCGCGGGGCCGGCGGTCGTTGATGAAAATCACGCCATGCCCCACGAAGACCTCGTCCTCGATCACGACCCCGGTGCAGATGAAGCTGTGGCTGGAGATTTTGCAACGGGCGCCGATGCGAGCCCCGCGTTGAACCTCGACAAAGGCTCCAATGCGACTTTCTTCGCCGATCTCGCAGCCGTACAGGTTGATCCAAGGCGCCAGACGCACCGCCCGCCCCAGGCGCACATCGGCGGCGACCCCCACCGGACGTTCCCCACCGCCCTCCATCACGCCACCTCCGGGCATCGCACCGCGGTTTGCGCGCCGCCTTGTCGCAGCGAGCAGCCGGCTGCCTCCAGCACGCTGACCACGCGCAAGCCGTTGATACCGTCGGTGGCGGGCCGCTCGCCGGTCAGAATGCAGCGGGAGAAGTGCTCGCACTCAGTCTTGAGGGGCTCGGTATCCTCCAGACGGGGGATATGAATGTCGCCGTAACGATAGGAAAACTGGAAGTCGCGGTAGGTGTCGTAGTAGGGCAAAACGGTCACTCCTTTGTCGTAGATACGGATTTTTTCCTGAGTCGCAGTGTCGTCGTACACCAGCATCTTCTTGGAGCCGACGATGGTGGTGCGGCGAATCTTGTTGGGGTCAAGCCAGCTCACGTGGATGAAGGCAACCACGTTGTTGGCGAACCACAGGGTCAGCAGGGCTACGTCCTCGACCTCGCAGCGGTAATGGCTTTGGCCTTGGCAACTGACCGCCTCGGGCAGCCGTCCCAGCAGCATCAGGATGATCGAGACGTCGTGGGTGGCCAGGTCCCAGGCCACGTTGATGTCATGTTGGAACAGCCCCAAGTTGGCTCGCACCGAACTGATGTAAAAGACTTCGCCCAGCTCTCCCGAGCGAATCAGCTCACGCATCTTGAGTACCGGGGCGCTGTATTCGAAGGTGTGCCCGGCCATCAGGGTCAAGCCCTGCTCGCGCGCGAGCTGGACCAATTCCAGTGCTTCCGTGCTGGCGGTTGCCAGCGGCTTTTCCACCAGCACCGACTTGCCCGCCATTAAAGCGCGCCGGGCCAGTGGATAATGGGTGCTGACCGGGGTGGCGATGATGAGGCCACGGATAGTGGGGTCTCGCAGCACGTCTTCGAATTGGTCGGTAGTCTCCACGCCGGGATAGAGCTGACGGATACGGGCGCGGCGCTCGGCGTCCAAATCGCAGCACACCAGGCGGCGGGCGCAGCGCAACAAGCTCAGGTTACGGACCCAGTTGGGACCCCAATAGCCCAAACCCACCACCGCCAAACCGCTCAACGTGGGCGCCAGTTTGGGTTGTGCGGTGCCCTCTTTTTGGACCTGAGGCTCAAAACTCATTGCGGACTCCTGTGCCGAAAATTCGACGGATAGTGGGGGGTAAGGAACTGCGCGCGGCGTTGAAGATCACCCCGGCCAAGGCTCGGTTGGCGGCACGCAAGGCACTCACCGTAGTCGCCAGCTCGGCACGTTCGGTATGGCCGTAACGCACCACCAGCAGGATTGCGTCGCCGGGCCGTGCCAGGGCCAGCATCCGCGCATCCAGCCGCAGTACGCCAAAATCGACCACCGCCAGCGGGAAGGCGTCCAGCGCCTGATCGATTTGTGCCGCCAACGCGCCGTCTGCGGCCCCAGGTTCGGGTAGATGACAGGTGCCAAGGGCGAGCTGGGACCAGCGCGTAGGGCGCACGTTGACCAGAGCGTTGGCGGCCGGCCAGGCGCCTTCGGGGGAGGCGAACAGGCGTTGCAGGGTGGGGTGGCGAAAATGCAAGTCCATCAGCACCGTGCGTAAGCCCAGGCGCTGGCTCAAATCGAGCGCGATGCCGCCGGCCACGCTGGAGGCGCCATCGCCGGGGCGGCAGCCGCTGACCAGCAGGCGTACCGGGTTGCCCAGCGCCGCCAGTGGCGCGACTCGTTCGGTGAGGCGGCGGATGGCGCGATCGCGCGCAATGTTGCCGACGATGGAGGGGGCGATGGGAAGTTGGGTCACGCTGGACGCGGGTAGCGGGCGCGGGGCTGGCGGCGGCTCGGCGGGCGTCTCCAGCGTAATCACATCCTCGGCGGCGTCGAGATTCTGACGGGCGGCGCGTTGCAGCACTTCGAAATAACTACTCATCGAGACGGTCCTCCGACGGCGGGAAGGATCATGGTTTCTCCCGGGAACACCCGGTTGATATCGGTGATCTGCGGATTGACGCGCGCGACCTGGGCGAGGGTTTGCTGGGCGTTGGAGCCCAGATATTGCAGGGCCAGGGCGCCGACCGTGTCGCCGGGATGGATGACGATCTGACGATGAGCCGGCAGGCTGGAGACAACGCTAGGGATGGGTAGGGCGGCCAGCGGCGCGCGCTGTGAGTCGTGGGCCTGCGCCATGGGGCCAGGACCGGCGGCGATCGCCGCCGGCGCCATTGCTGTCACCAGGGGGCGTGGAGCGCTGTTGCGCACGAGACGCGCGGCAGGCATCCCGCCACGCGCGGGTCGTGCTGGGGAATGGGGTGCGCCATGTTCCCAGCCTTGCCAGGCCGCCAGCCCCAGCATCAGCGCTGCCGCCAGCGGCCCCATCCGCCGCAGCCGCGGGCGCGCGGGTGCTGGGGCCGATCCGCCTGCCCGCGCACTCAACCAGCCGCCGTACTCGCGCGCCGCGGCCCGCACCATGCCCCCCCCTACCCGGCGCTGGTTAGCCACATAGGCCAGCAACATCGCGTTGTGACACAGCACGTTGATGCGGCGTGGCAGCCCTTCGGAATGGCGCGCGAGCTGGCGTAGCGCGCTGGGGCTAAAGATGGTGGTAGCTTTGCCACCCACCGCGCCCAGCCGACAATCGACGTAGGGCGCCACCTCGCGCCGCTCCAGCCGGCTCAATTGGGCGCGCGCGCCGATGCGCTCGTTGAATTGGCGCAACTGGGGCTGGCGCAGGCGAGCAGCCAATTCGGGTTGGCCCACCAGGATCAGTTGCAAGGGAGTGCGGGTGGCGGCCGGCAGATTGGCCAGCAGACGTAAATCTTCTAAGGTCTGGTCGGATAAACCCTGGGCCTCGTCCAGGAGCAGGACCAGGCGGCGATCGGGTGCCAGGTTGGCCAACGCCTGATTGAACCCTTGCACCAGAGCCAGACGTGAGAACCGGGTCCTGATGTTGAGTTCAGCCAACACCAACCCCAGCATCTCGCGAAAGCCCAGTTTGGGATCGCTTAGATGAACGATCCGGACTTCGGGATGGCTGCGCGCCAACAACGAATAAATGAGCGTGGTCTTGCCGGTGCCGGTCTCGCCGGTAACCAGGGTAAAGCCGCTCGGTTCGGACAGCCCCCACTCCAGGGTAGCCAGCACCTCGCGATGGGCGCGGCCCAGGTAGAGCGCCGCGCTGACGCTTGAACCTTGGAACGGATTGGCGCTCAAGCCGAAATGCTGATTGAGCATCGCGTTTCGCCCTACCTAAAAGGCTTCGGGCAGTATCGCCACCGTCGGCAGACCGCTGGCGCGCTGAATCGCCGCCAAGCTGTGGATGCGACTGTCACGTTCTTCATCCCACCAGGCTGCTCCCAGCCCCAACCCAAGCCCCAGCAACGCCCCCACCGCCAGGTTCAGCGGCAGGTTGGGAAACACCGGGCGCAACGGCAGGGCGGGTGGCTCGGCGATGCTGACGTTGAGGATGCGGCTTTGGTTGAGGGCTCCGGCGGCACGCGCCTCTTCGCTCTTGCGCACGTAGGAGAGATAGGCTTCTTTGGCCACTTCGACCTCGCGCGTGGCTTCCTCGAAGCTGCTTTCATCGCCGGTCAGCGCGCTTAATTCGGAGCGGTAGCGGGTTACTTCCTGGGCCAAGTCCTGCTGGCTGGCCTGCAGCGCCGCCGCCGATACCTTGGCCTGGGCCAGCTCGCTGTCGAGGGTCTCCCAGGCCGGGTTGATATCGGTGCTGCTCTCTTCAATCTCGGTGTGGTTTTCGCGTGTCAGGATGGCCTGCGCGGCCTTGAGCTGGGCGTCGATGTCGCGAATGCGCTCGCTGTCGGGCCGGTAGCGGGTCAGCAGTTCGGCGCGTTGGGTTTGCAGCGCCAGCACCTGCGGTTTGATACTTTGCAGGGCCATATTCTGGACCACTTTGGTTTCCTTGGTGACGCGCTGGGGATTGCTACGCAGTTGCTCCTGCAACGAAGCCACCCGTTCGTGACTGGCCGCCAATTCAGCCTGATTGCGCCGCATACCCGCCTGGAAATTTTCCAGATCGTTGAGCAGGGCCTGCTTTTGCTCGTCCAGATTACTAATGCCGGTCTGTCTTTCGATCGCGAGCAGGTGCTGCTCGGCCAGGCTCAGCCTTTGTTGCAGAAGGGCGGCCTGGGCTTGAAAAAAGCGCTCGGCTTGGGGGTCTTGCGACAGCCGGGCATGGTAGTCCAGGTAATGGCTAAGCAAGGCGGCGACAAAGCTGCGCGCCCAGCCCGGATCATGGGAGCGGAAGCTGACCTGGAGCAGGTTGGAGCGCTTGACTACCCAGGCCGACAAGTTGGACTGCACCGCCATCGCCTGGCGCTGGACGGGGTCGGGCGCGGGGGCGTCATGCAAGGCGCGGTAGCCCAGGGCTGGCAACTCCAGCAAGTCGCGCATGGCGCGCAGGCGTTCACCCCACAGATTGGGGTGTGGGGGCGGTAGTGCGGCCAGGGTTTGCTCGATCAAGGCGCGGCTGGTGAGCAAGGTTTGCTCGGAATTGAGATCTTCTTCGCTGACCGGATTGACCATCACCGCCGGCTGGTTAGTGGCGGCGCTGGGCAAAGTGGGCGAAACCAGAAATTGCGCGCGGTTGTCCTGGACCAGCACGGTGGCGGTAGCCTGATAGATTGGCGGCCAGGCCAGCGACAGCAGCAGAATTGCGCCGAAGACCCCAAGGGTCACCCGGGACACCAGCTCGCGGCGGCGAAAGGCTATCTCCAGCCATTGGTTTAAATAGTTCTGCATGATTGTGCTTATGCCTTGCTCCGGTTATGGAATCGGAATGGGAAGATAGGGATCGACCGGAATGTTGTTCTTGACGAAGTGCTTGACCAGCAAGTTGAAGTTGGCGATGCCCGAGCGCGGCACCACCACGACGTCGGCCGGCATCAAGGCGATATCCTCTTCCCCGTTGCTGTCGTTGAGCGCGCTTTGCAGGTCGAATTTGCTGCCGTGGGGGTAGCCGCAGGCGTCATGGCGGATCAAGATACTGTTGGCCGCACCTGCGTCTTCAGTAAGGCCGCCGGCTTCTGCCACCGCCTGTATCACCCGCATTCCGGGCTGGAGCGCAATGGCGCCGGGGTGGGCCACCTGCCCTTCGACATAGACCCGGCGGTTGGGCGAGTCGGCGATCCGTACACTGGCCTGCGGCGCCAGTAACTCGTGCCCGTAAGCCTGATCCAGATCGCGCGCGAACTGAGCCGGGGTGCGTCCGGCGGCGGGTAGCTCGCCGACCAGCTTGAGCTCGACATCGCCATCAGGGCGCACTCTTATGTTCTGATCGAATTCGGGCGACAGATAGAACGAAATCGAAAGCAAGTCGCCGGGCGCGATGCGGTCGCCGGGGGCGGTGGTACCTTCGGGATCGTTGGCGCTCAGGCAGGGCGGCGAGGGGACTTCCTGGTTGAGTAGCGCGGCGGAGTCGCTCTGGCGCGCGCAGCAGGCACAAACCCACAGCGCGGCAGTCAACGCCAGGGCGCGGCGTAGCGCACCGCAGTGCTGACTGAAATATGTTTTTACCATCGTTATCGTGTCCTCAGTGAACGCCACCAGTGGTCGGGTGCAGGCGCGCGGATCTGTTTGCAGGAGCCGGATGTCGAGTCGCGCCGCGCTACAAAAATGAAATAGCCAATATGTATTGTCAACTTTCCGCCCGATATCCTGAATGTCGTTCAGTAGCTAGTTCACTTGATACTCTGATCGCGCCCAAAAGAAGCCCACATGATGCAGTAATGGTCGTGGTCACTCGCCTGCCCTTGAGGACAGCATAGCCGGCCTAATTTGATTCAATGTGTCGAGGTCGGCCGCTTAAGCCTTGTAGGACAAGGATTTTTTTGTCGCCCGAAAGGGCATGGATCGGCCGCTGTGCGTAATCCTTGCGCCATCGTCGGCTCGCGCCAACTTTCGTTTCGCACATGCTGGGGGCAAATATGCACTTGTCGTCGGCCCTCGCCGAGGTCCGATTCACCGCGCCGCGCCGGCTGCCGAAAGAGCCTGCGCAGGCTACTCCCGCGCCCTCATTTCACCTTGATCGGTGCAGGAGGGTTGAGGTCAAAGCCATTTTGACCTCGAGGGTTGCTTGCAAGAGCGAGCGCCGATATTGCTGGAGGGGGTCTTCGCGCCCTGCCTGAGCGCTCAGTGCTCAGCCGCTTAGCCAGATCGCTCCTTCCACAACAGCGCCATCACCATACCGTGCGCGCGACGGGTGTGCGCAGGTGTGGCGATGCTTCCAGCTTGCCGGCTACGCTTGATAGGCGGATGCCGGTCGACGATGTTCCCTACTGCGGCCGGGGGTGCAGCATTGATGGCCCGGGGCCGATATCGCGCAAGCGATATCCCGCGGAGGGAAATTCTGCTAAGCCAATAAGCAGATAGCCAGGTGCGGTGCTTGCGCCAGACCAAGGGTGCGCGCCGCGCGGATCAATGAAGAGCGCGCCCGTTGTCGTGGCGCGCGACGGAGGTCTGTAGATATGCTCAAGCCGGAAGAAAACGAATTGTTGACGCGGGTTGGCCCTGGCACTCCCATGGGTGCCTACATGCGCCAATTCTGGACTCCCGTGCTGCGTTCCGAACGCTTGAGCGCGGGTGGAGCACCAGTGCGGGTGCGGCTGCTGGGCGAGGATTTTGTGGCCTTTCGTGCCAGCGACGGCCGGGTGGGATTTTTCGACGAGGCCTGTCCTCATCGAGGGGTCTCGCTGCAGATGGCGACCAATGAAGGTGACGGGTTGCGCTGCGCCTATCATGGCCTAAAACTGGGGCCGACCGGCGAAATACTGGACGTCCCCTGCGAGCGCCCGGAGCGACGCAGCGAGTATGCCGCTAAAATTAAAGTTGGCCATTACCCGGTGCGCGAAGCTGGTTTGGTGGTGTGGGTTTATATTGGCGCGGGCCAGCCGCCCCAATTTCCCAAGTACGATTTCTTTGCCTTGCCCAAGGAACACTTGGATGTGTGTGTGGGAATCGTCCATGCCAACTGGCTCAACGGGCTGGAGGGGCAGCTGGATTCGGCTCATGTGCCGATCCTGCATCGCGACTGGTTGCGCCAGGTCAATGGCAACCGGCGCCGCATCGGCGCCCGCGGTGTGATCAGCTACGACACCGGGCCGCGCTTCGAGTTTGAGAACACGCTCTATGGCTATCGCGAGGCGGCCGTGCGCAAGGCGCCGGGCGATATGCGCTACGTGCGGGTGCGCGACTTCGTGGTGCCCTATTACTCCTTCATTCCGATTGGCGGGCGCGCCGACGATCATGACATGACCATCTCGGTGCCGGTGGACGACGAACATTCGGCGCAATGGGACGTGGTCTACAATTACGTGCGGCCGCTGGGTCCCGAAAACAACGCCCGTCGCATCGACGGCGTGGACGACATCGCCCAGGGCATCGCGCCGCTGGGAGTGGAGCAGCGCTTTGGGCAAAACCGCGCGCGCATGAAAGAGGGCAGCTGGGCCGGCTTTTCCCATCTGCGCTACGAGGACTTCGCGGTGGCGATGGCCCAAGGCATCATTTGCGACCGCAGCCGCGAGTACCTGGGCATGAGCGATACTTCGATTAACCGCGCTCGCCGAATGCTGCTGGACGCGGTCAAGCGCTTTGCCAAGGGCGAACCTGCTTTCGGCACCGACGAGCGAATCGATTATTCGCCCATCCGCGCCGAAGATGCGGTTATTCCCGCCGGCGAGGACTGGCGCAAAGTGGCGCGCGAGTTCGTCGAAGAGGGTGCTGCAGGCTGAGTTTCCTTGTAACCCCAACCTCCTCCCGCTTGCCGGGGGGAGGTTGGGGTAGGTGGCCTACGCTAAGTCGGGCTGGTACCAGCCCCTTGCTGCGCCATAGGACCTCATCATGTGGGAATGGCTAGAAGGGGCTCCTGCAAGCGGCGATTGTCAGAGCAGGTAGGGTTTCCTAAGTGTCCTGCGCGAGCTCCTGCGAAAATGCCGCGTATCAAGTCGAGCTCAGAGCAACCGTAGGCTTAATGTAGGAACCCCGTACGAGGAACAAACGGGGCCGCCAGATCGTGCGAGCGTCGGGCGGCGTCGCTTGAAGCCGCCAAGGGTCCTGTCCCACTTTCAGCCTGGCCTGCTCCGGCCTACCCTGCTGCGTCAAACGCCGGGCTGGTAGAAGCGCTGGCCACAGCGGCTTCGTTCGCAACCGGCTTAAGGGCGAGGGTGGGTTTGCGATAACGCATGATCAGTTCGCTGCGCGCCACGTAGGCAGTAGCCTCGTGCACCAAGCCGCGCCGCTCCAGCAATTGCGCCAAGCTTTGGCGGGTATAATGGCTGATGTGCTCGTCACGGTAGCCGCCTGGCATGAGTGCCCCGTAGATGGGTTCGATCATACGCCAACCAATGGTGGCGTAGTCCGGAGTGCCTACGATCAGCTGGCCACCGGGACGCAGCACTCGCACCATTTCGTCAAACAGCGTCTCGTCGAAGGGAATATGCTCGATCACCTGCGAGCTGATTACGCAATCAAAACAGCCGCTGCGAAAGGGCAGAGCGAAAGCCGAACCGCGCGTTACCGGAATTCCCAGTCGCTTCAAGTAGCGAGTCTTGGAAAAATTGTATTCCATCGCGATTGCGTTGCTCAGACTCTGGATGATCATGCTGGAGCCGGCACCGGCGTCCAGGGTGCGGCCGGCGGCGCGCGCCCAGCCGGTGATTATCTGGTGGCGGCGGCGCTGCCAGTAGCGCTGCAGCGGAATGGGGCTGTAAAAGGCGCGCGCGTCGTAGTCGGCCGACTCGATCGAATTGCGCAGCTTCCACAACTTCAGCGCAGAGACGCTGAGGTCCAGGCCGAAGCGCAGCAAGCGGGCGTGGGAAACCCCACGATCGCGTGGGAAGTAGGTGAAGGGGACTTCGCCGATGCTGAAGCCGGCGGCGTAAGCTTTGATCAGAATCTCCTCGAGCACTTCGAAATTGCGCCCCTGCAGACTGAGCTCGGCCACGGCGTCGCGATGGTAGAGGCGGAAGCCGCTGGACAGATCGCGCACCGGCATCGAGAGTAGCCGGCGCAGCACGCGGTTGAGGAGCTGGCTGAGCGCGCGCCGGCCCCAGGAAGTATAGGCCAGCCCGCCGCGCACGTAGCGCGAGGCGATCACGATGTCGCCCAGATGGCGGGCCTGCCACAGACGCCCCACCATGGTGGGCTCGTGCGACATGTCGGCGTCCAAGGTGAGCAGGTACTGACCGCGCGCAGCCTTGAAGCCAGTCACCAGGGCACCGCCGTAACCGGGTCGCTGCTCGGGCAGCAAACGGGCGCCCGCCTGCGCCGCTACGGCTGCGGTGTCGTCGCGCGAGCCGCCGTCGATCAGCATGATCTCGTAGCGCAGGCCGTTGTGTTCGAGCGCCTGGCTGAGCTTGGGTAGGAGCTGGCGCAGGTTATCGGCCTCATTGAGGACCGGAAGTATAACGCTTAAGTCCAGCGTCGCCGCCCTCTCGCCCGGGCTCAAGCCATCCTGAGGCATGCTCCCCATCCTATAGCACGAAAGCGGCGCGGCAAGCCTAGCTGATAGGCGGTTGGTTCAGGCTTCCGGCCCCAGCATTAGCTCGGGACGGACCACCCGGTCGAATTCCTCGCCACTTAAGAATTTGAGTTCCAGGCAGGCCTCGCGCAGCGTTTTGTGCTCTTCGTGAGCTTTTTTGGCAACCTTGGCAGCGTTGTCATAACCGATTTGGGGGCTGAGGGCGGTCACCAGCATCAGGGAGTTGTGTAAAAAATGCGCAATTTGGCGATGATTGGCCGCCAGTCCCTTGACTGCGTAGGTTGTGAAGCTGTGCGCCGCGTCCGCCAACAGGCGGACCGAATGCAGCAGGTTGTGAATGATGAGGGGCTTGAAGACGTTGAGTTCGAAATTGCCTTGGCTGCCGGCAAAAGCGATGGCGGCATCATTGCCCATCACCTGCACGCAGACCATGGTCAGCGCTTCGCATTGAGTGGGATTGACCTTGCCGGGCATAATCGAGGAGCCCGGCTCGTTCTCGGGCAGAATCAGTTCGGCCAGCCCGCAGCGCGGGCCCGAACCCAGCCATCGCAGGTCGTTGGCGATCTTCATCAAGGCCACCGCCAGGGTGCGCAACGCGCCGCTGGCCGCCACCAGCCCGTCGTGCGCGGCCAGGGCGGCGAATTTATTGGCCGCCGAGACGAAGGGTAGGCCGGTCAGCCGCGCGATTTCCGCCGCCACCCGCTCGGCGAACTGAGAAGGAGCATTGAGCCCGGTGCCGACCGCGGTGCCGCCGATCGCCAAGTGGTAAAGCTCGGGTAGGCAGTTTTTGATGCGCTCGATCGCCTGATCGAGCTGAGCGACATAGCCGGAAAATTCCTGGCCCAAGGTGAGCGGCACCGCGTCCATCAGATGAGTACGGCCGATTTTGACGATTTGATCGAACTCCGCCTGTTTGTGCGCCAGAGCCTCGCGCAGTTCGGTCACGCTGGGTAGCAGCCGGTGGCTGAGCTCTTCCAGCGCCGCGATGTGCATCGCCGTGGGGAACGTGTCGTTGGAGGACTGCGACATGTTGACGTCGTCGTTGGGATGGATGGGCCGCTTGCTGCCCATCACCCCGCCCGCCAACTCGATGGCGCGATTGGAGATGACCTCGTTGGCGTTCATGTTGGATTGAGTGCCACTGCCGGTTTGCCAGACGTGCAGGGGAAACTCCCGGTCCAGGCGTCCCTCGATCACCTCGTCGGCCGCCGCCATGATCAGCTTGGCCTTGTCCGGGGCCAGCTTCCCCAGATCCTCGTTGACCCGCGCCGCCGCCCGTTTGAGGATGCCCATGGCCCGGATCATTTCGCGCGGCATGGTGTCCGCGCCGATTGCGAAGTGGATCAGCGAGCGCTGGGTCTGCGCGCCCCAGTAATGGTCGCTTGGGACTTCGATCGCTCCCATGCTGTCGGTTTCCGTCCGGGTTGGTTTGCTCCCAGTCTTCGCTTTTTCCATGGACATGCTCTTTCCTCGATCGATTGTCCGCTGCGCGTGCGCGAATTCATCTTAGCTCGCTTGAAAATCTTAATTGAGCGGGTTCAGAGGCTCAGTCAAGCTGCAGCACAGGCATGGCTGGCCTTGCATGCAGGCTTACTGTGAGCAGGCAGCACTTGCGACCTACGCTATTTGGAGTACAAAAATCTACCAAATTATTGGTACATGCGCTGCACTGGCCATACCTGCTACAATATGTTCTGAAATTCGCAATTTTGGATGATTTTTGTGCACATCAGCTTGACTTGAAAAATGTGCAAAACTTGCGCGACCAGACCTGAAATATGAGCAGTGAACAATCCAACGCGCGACAGGTCGCCGCGCAATTCGCGAAGCGCACACTGCGGCCGTCCGCGGCACCGATTGATGGTCTTAAGGATCCCGCCGAGCTGATCGCACAAAACTCTCCGCTGTGGAAGGTACTCAAAGCCGCGTACCGCGCCGGATATCACGCCGCGATCTTGCCCAAAGCAATCGGTGGGATGGGGCTTGACGGGGTCGGCCAGCAAGCAGTGTTCGAGGAGTTGGGATACGGCTGTTCCGGTTTGGCGCTCGCGTTGCTGGCAACGGCGATGCCTTTTGCGGCCTTGGCGCGGCTGAACGATGAAGGCTTGAGCGCGGAATTTCTGCGCGCCTACGTCAGCGACGTTGGGGCTCGCGCAATTGGCGGCTGGCCGCTGGCCGAGGGGAGCGATGCTATCGCGGCTCACAGCCTGGGCGATTATTTCGTGCTGCGCGGTATTTTGCCCTGGGTTGCCAACGGCGCCATTGCAACTCATGCGCTGGTGTTCGCCCGATTAGAAGGCGAGCTGGCCGTGTTTTTCGCGCCCTTGCGCAGCGCCGATGTGATTCGTACTCCCGCGCCTGATCAGATCGGCCAGCGAGGCCTGACGGTGGCGGAACTCAGGTTCGCCGGGGTCAAGCTGCCACGCCGGTTGCGGATTTGTTCGGGCAGCCTGGCGGAGCAACTTCGCCTGGAATTGAAAGGTGCCTGGCACGCGGTCCATGGCGCGGTGGCCACCGGACTGGCGCGGGCCGCGCTGATGGAAGCCCTGGAGCATTGCCGGCAGACGTTGTACGCCGGCAAACCTGTCAGCGAGCATATCCAGGCCCAGCATGAGCTGTTCGAAATGTTCGCCTGGGTGGAGGCCTGCCGGGCGCTGTCGCGGGCCGCGTTGGAACGAATTGACGCGACTTTGGCCGAAGGCGCTCACTATGCGTTGGCGGCCCAGCTCTTTTGCGCCAACGCCGCCTTGAGAGTGGCGGGTCACGCTTTGCCTTTGTTCGGCAAGCATGCGTTGCGCGCGCCCATCGAGCTATTTTTTCGCGATGCGCGCGCCGCCTGTATCAGCTACGGTGAAACCCCGGTGCTGTGGGGCGCCAAGCGGGTGCTCGCCGAGGCGCTGGCCTCAGCCCCTAATTGAGGTTCCCCACCCTCCTTATTCTTGCGACTCCCGCGGCATGGCTACCCTGAAAAGGTTTGGGGCGAAATCTGCCTTTTCCGACCAGGGCCTACGTAGGGATGAAAATTGATACGCCGCGCCAGTGCGGCCCAGCTCAAACCCATCTCCACAGCAGTTTGGATTGACTTCCCGCACCCACAGAAATGAAACGTGTTTTGGTAGATAACAGGCAGGGGAAGCTGGCTGCAAAGACTTTGTCCGCAGTCTGCTAGTCTATCGGGCTTATAGCCCGTCTTTGAGGCGTGAGCTGCCTCGCTCTTGCTAACAAGCGGGCCAGTTTGACCACAAGCATCGGCTTACCGCACTAGTTGCCGCCACGCGGCGGTTAGGCAAACATTGATCGCGATGGTGTCAGGCACGGCCGGTCATTGCCGGTGCGCGCCGAGGTAGGTGAGTGTGCTGGAAGCCACGCAATCCAATCCGCTGGTATCGGGACTGACCAGCAACCTGGTGCCGCAGCCTTGTTCGTTGGTAATTTTTGGCGGCGCTGGTGACTTGGCCGGGCGCAAGTTGATACCGGCGCTCTACAACCTGTTGCTCGAGGGCACCCTGCCGACCAGCTTCGCGGTGGTAGGTTTCGAGCGCCGAGCCCTGGATAACCAGGCCTACCGCGAGTTCGGGCGCGAGGGCGTGACCCGCTTTTCGCGCCGCGCGCCCGACGACAACCATTGGCGCGAGTTGGCCCAGCGGATGTTCTATGCCTCCGGTGACTTTGCGGATCTGAGCGCGTTCGCAGCGCTCAAAGCGGAGCTGGAGCGGATCGAAAGCAGGCTGCAAATCCCGGGCAATCGGATCTTTTACCTGGCCATTCCGCCGCGGCTCATCGGCCTATGCGTTCAGCAGCTTCAGCGTGCCGGGCTGGTCAACCCGCCCGCTTCCGGCAAGCCTTTCAACCGAATCATTGTGGAGAAACCGGTGGGCAGCGACTTGGCCAGCGCGCGCCGGCTCAACGACGCTTTGGCGGAGGTGTTCGACGAAAGCCAGATCTACCGCATCGATCATTACCTGGGTAAGGAGACGGTTCAGAATATCCTGGTAATGCGCTTTGGCAACGCGATTTTCGAGCCTTTGTGGAACGAGAAATATATCGACCACGTGCAAATCACGGTGGCCGAAGAGGAAGGGGTGGGCACGCGTGCGGGCTATTATGAGGGGGCGGGTGCGCTGCGCGACATGGTCCAAAACCACATCATGCAGTTGCTCTGCCTGACCGCGATGGAGCCGCCCTACGCGATGACCCCCGAGGCGATTCACGACCACAAGCTGGAGGTGCAGCGCTGCCTGCGCCCGCTGACGGGCGAGGAGGTCGATCGCTGCGTGGTACGCGGCCAGTATCGGCGCGGTTACGCGATGGGCATCGAAGTGGCAGGCTATCGCGAGGAGCACGGAGTCGATCCCCATTCGGCCACCGAAACCTATGTGGCGATGAAGGTATTCGTGGACAATTGGCGCTGGGCTGGAGTGCCGTTCTATTTGCGCACCGGCAAGCGCCTGCCCAAGCGCGCCAGCGAAATCGCGGTGCAATGGAAGCAGGTCCCGCGCCTGATGTTCGATCAGGCCGGGGTCGCCGAACCTAACGCGCTGACCCTGCGCATCCAGCCCGACGAGGGGATGTCGCTGCGCATCTCCACCAAGCTGCCCGGGCCGCGCTCGCGCCTGTTTCCGGTCAAGATGGATTTTCGCTACGGTACTACTTTCGGCGAGCAGGCCTCACCCGAAGCCTACGAGACTCTGCTGTTGGACGTGATGGCGGGCGAGCAGACCCTGTTCATGCGCCGGGACGCGGTGGAAGCGTCCTGGGCCTGGATCGATTCCATTCGCGAGGTCTGGGCCAGCCGCGGGCGTAGCGGGTTGAGCGAATATCCGGCCGGTACCTGGGGCCCGGCCGCCGCCGATCGGTTGATCGGTGCCGATGGGAGGCGATGGAGGACGCTGTGAGCGCAGCGCTGACGCCGGTGAAGCCGAGCGAGATCGAGGCCGCGCTGGCGGCGTTGTGGCGTCCCGCCCAGGCCCACGGAGCGGTGATGCCGGCGCTGACTCGCGCCTGCATGTCCAACTTGATCGTGTACTGCGACGATGCTGCGCGTGCGGCGGAGGTGATGGAGGACTTGCCCCACGTCGTACGCAGCCATCCGGCGCGCGTACTGACCCTCATCGACGACTCCGAAGCCGGAGTTCCGCAGGCGGCTGTCAGCACCCAGCGGGTCTCCGACGACCGCGGCCATCAGGTGGTCTGCGAGCAAGTGGTTCTGCGCGCCCGCGCGGTCAGCCTCAGCTCGTTGGCTCGGCCCCTGCTTCTAGGCGATATTCCCACCTCTTTGTGGTGGGCCCCGCCGATGGCGCCGCCTGATGGCGGCCGGCTGTTCGTCGATCTGGCGCGGATGGCCGATCAAGTGATCTACGACAGTATCGACTGGCACGATCCGGTGGCCGCGATGATCGCGACCGCCGGCTGGGCTAGCCGCCCCGAGATTCTGACCGCCGCCGATCTCGCTTGGCGCAGGCTCAAGCCCTGGCGCCGTCTGCTCAGCCAGGGACTGGACCCAGCGGTGGTGCCTGGCGCCCTGGCCAGTTTGTCTGAGGTGGAAATCGAGCACGGCCCGCACGCGCTGCCTCAGGCCTGGTTGCTGATGGGTTGG